>JABEUP010000242.1 GCA_013044365.1 Acidimicrobiaceae bacterium | reverse complement strand
TCCGGACACCCCGGTGGCCCAAGAATTTCTTTCCGCTACAGCGGCCAGACATGACGCCACAGTGGAGTGACGTGGAACCGGATTTGCCTTCAGTCAAAGTTGAAGGCGAGGGCGTAACCATCATGAAGGTGGGTCCCACACATGCAGGAATTATTGAGTCCGGCCATTTCATATTCAGTCTCATAGGCGAAAATGTGCTCCATCTTGATGCCCATCTGTTCCAAAACCACAGGGGTGTCGAGGCTTTACTGGAAAACAAGTTAATTCAGGAAGTGGCACCTTTGATAACGCGTGTCTGCGCTGGCGACACCGTCTCAAACCAAACCAACTGGGCATCCGCGGTTGAAAAATTGGCTGGCTTTACCCCATCGCCCGCACTTCTCCGCCAGAGAGTAATTCTTCTTGAAGCCGAACGGGTGCTCAGCCATCTAAATGATCTGGCGCAAATCCCTGCTGGAGTGGGATTTCAGGTTGCGCATCAGCGGGCGCTGGCAATGAAAGAGCACTGGCAACGCAGCTTGAACACCATTTATGGCCACCGGTTCCTCTTCGACACAGTTCAACCGGGTTGGGCACATCCGGCCCCACCTGAAACAATAATCAATGCACTCGATGGGCTTCGCAGGCATTGGCACCCTTGGCGTCAATTGGTCACCGGACATCACGGCTTCACCGATCGCATTAGTGGGGTTGGAAGCACAACCTTGAGCCAGGTGGTCCGGATGGGTGCACAAGGCATTGCGGCGAGGGCGGCAGGTAAAATGTTTGATTCTCGCCAATCACTTCCTTGGTATGGGGAGTTTTTCAATGGACCGGTGACACAAGTTGCTGGTGATGTCCAGGCAAGGTTTAAGGTTCGGCTGGATGAAGTCGAAGCGTCGCTAAACATAATTGAGCAGGCGGCGGGACAATTGGATCCAACTGGCCCCCGGAACTACCGCTTGATACCGCCAGAAGACATCGGCGGACGAGCGGTCACATTCACTGAGTCACCTCACGGTATGAACGTTCACGACGTGACACTTTCGAATGGGCGGGTTACCAGATACCACATCCGATCTGCCACTTTTCCGAACTGGCCTTTGCTTGCACAAACGGTGGCCGGTAATGCTATCGCTGATTTCCCCCTGATTAATAAAAGCTTTGAACTCTGCTACAGCTGCACTGATCGCTGACGAAAAGAGGTAACGAAATGGCTAAAACAATACGTTCTCTGCAAATTCGGCACGTAGATGCGGGCAGCTGCAATGGGTGCGAACAGGAACTGACGGCATTGACCGGCCCTGATTATGACATCCAACAATACGGCCTCGATATTGTCGCATCCCCGAGGCATGCTGACGTGCTGCTAGTTACCGGTCCTGTCACTGATACCATGGCCCGATCGGTAGAGCGAGTATGGGATGCAATCCCACCGCCAAGGATTCGAATGTCGTTCGGCGATTGCGCCATCGGCTGTGGTGTTTTCCAACAAGCTTACGCCAGCCACGGCGGATTAACAGACTCAGATATTGCCGTCCCCGGTTGTCCCCCGGTACCAGATCAAACACTAAATATCATCCGCGGCTGGTTGGCTAAACATCTCCGACAGGGAACGACGTTTCTTGATAAAGATGCCGACTCTGCGGCGGCCACCTAACCAACATCTCAAATTCCCTAGTTTCCGAAGCTGTTGCTGGGCCTGGCTTCACTAAGGCGATCATGATCCAGTACCGCGCTATTTACACGTCCTGAGCCAGCATGCGAAGTGACGACACCTGGTCGGCATCGCCTATTACGATCAACACTTCACCTGCACGTATCTCAGCAGTGGGTGGCGGGTTGGTTCTAAATGCTCCCCCGGTATCTCTCATGGCAAGTACCAGAGTCCCTGTTTGATCGTGGACCATGGCGCTGCGCAAGGTCTCACCAACCAGTGGCGACTCTTCGGACACTTCAATCTGCTCAAGGCGAAAGTCAAGGCCGCCGTCGTGCATTACGACATCGAGAAACTCGGCCACGTGGGGCTGCACCGCAAGTGCGGCCATCCTTGCCCCTCCAAGATCCTGGGGATTCACCACCCGGTTGGCCCCCGCCTGATGGAGCTTCGGCACCGCCTGTTCACTTGCGGCGCGCGACACGATAAATATGTCTGGACACATCGACCTAGCTGTCAGGGTCACGTAAAGGTTGTCCGCATCCGCATTCAAAGCGGTAATTAAAACCCGGGCACGTTCAATACCGGCTTCGCGAAGGATCCGTTCATCTGTGGCATCCCCGTGTATATAATATCCATCTACCGTTGCTAAACGCTGAGATGAGGCGTCGACCACCACAACATCTTCATGCGATGCCTTCAAATTGTGATAAATAGCCCTGCCAACCCTGCCCCATCCACAAACGATGACGTGCTGATCCATCGCTCTTATCTGCTGATCCATCTTCCGCCTCCGGAACCCGCCACCCAAATATCCTTCCATGAACGTCTCGATTAAGACGCTAAACGTGTAAGCAGCGGTACCCACGCCCAGCAGAATCAAAACAATCGAAAATACCTGCTCGCCAGCAGTGAATGGGTGGACCTCGCCATAACCGACTGTGGTCACAGTGATCACAGTTTCAAACAGGGAATCGATAACTCCGTATCCAAAGGCCATATAACCCAAGGTGCCTGCAACCAGCACAGCGACCATCATCAACAGGCTGACCGTTAGACGCCGGCGCACGTTCAGGCGGTCAGGCTGGACATCACCATTCCCACCCCGACGCTTCCCGATCCATCTCAAACGATTCACCAAACTTCCTCACTGAAATTGCGCGGCTGATTCATCGTACATCAGCCGCTGGAAATCATTGCAAAATGTCCAGCTTGAGAACCACTCATTCACAGCCGGCTTTTCATCCAGACACCCCGCCAAACATTTACGCCACCAGAACAACCACACGCCGGTCCCTCTGGCTGCACACAGTCCGCCCGACTCCCTTTAACGGCATTGGTGGAAGTTTCTCAAGCCCCCGACCGGTCACTACCAGGGTGACCAGCTGTAAAAGAGATCGGAATCAGGACGGAGAAACTGCCATCGACAAAAAGAGAAAACACCCACCTTTTATGACAGTGCCGGACAAAAATCTAAACACGCAACGCTGCGTCAGATGTCCAGCTACAAATATTGGCTTGTTGTTACAACCTAGGCCCGCTTTATAGGAGCTAATGAAAGCAGCAGCGTCTTTTCTCCCACCGTTGGGAAACGAACGGTGATTTCTGTGTTATCGCCAGATCCTCTCGTTCCCGTGACTACGCCCTCTCCCCATTTGGCGTGTACGATATCGTCCCCAACCCTAAGATTAGCAATGTTGCCCGCCACGGACTTGCCGCCAAAGCTTGAGCTGATCTTGGAACCAAACCCACCGGAACTTCCCGAATCGGGCTTGCCAGTACTTCGGCTTGTAAAGTACGAGAGTGTCGACACGCTTCGTCTTGGTGAGATATCTTCAACCAGACCAGCTGGAATCTCATCCAAGAATCGGCTGGGAGGATTCGCAAGACCCTCTCCCCATTGGCCCCGAGATGTGGCCAATGTCAGAAACAGCTTCTCCTTTGCCCTGGTAATACCCACGTAAAAAAGTCTCCGCTCCTCTTCGAGTTCGTGCGGTTCCACCATTGAACGTGAATGCGGAAATATTCCGTCCTCCATGCCAGTCAAAAAGACTACCGGGAACTCAAGCCCCTTCGCCATATGAAGCGTCATCAAAACCAAAGTTGACTCAGGTACGTCAGCATCAGTTGCCGACACAAGAGCCACATCTGCCAGCAGCTCCTCCAAAGTTTCGTGCTCTTCGCCAAGGCGGATCAACTCTTCGAGGTTCTCAACCCGACCCAAAGCATCAATCGATCGTTCGGCCTTCAACTCTGCCATGTACCCCGAACGGTCAAGAACGAACTCAATCAGTTTTTTTACTTCTACCCCTTCAGCGGCCATTTCCCTGGCCTTTTCTAAAAGTTCGAGCAGTTCCCTGATCCCAACCAGTGCCTTACCGCTTACCCCGGAATCTTCAGCCCGCAAAATTGCATCAACAAAATCACTGTCCGCCATTCCTGCGTAAAGATCCACCTTTGCAATGGAGGCTTCGCCTACTCCACGTTTAGGAACATTGATAATCCGCCGCAGGGAAACCTCATCCTGGCGGTTATGCACCACACGCAGATATGCGAGTATGTCCTTGACTTCCTTGCGGTCGTAAAATCTCGTTCCACCGATGACGCGGTAAGGTATGACACGGCGGACAAACTCCTCTTCAATCACTCGAGATTGCGAGTTGGTGCGATAAAAGACTGCTATGTCGGAGAATGAGTACGAGGAGGAGGTGAGTTCAATAATTTGTGAAGCCAAAAAGGTGGCCTCCTCCCGATCGCTTTGCGCTTTATAGAGCCGGATCAGGTCTCCGTGCCCGGATGAGGTCCACAGACTCTTTTTTACCCTGGATACATTGTTGGCAATTACCGCGTTAGCCGCATCCAAGATTCTTTGGGTGGAACGATAGTTCTGCTCCAAAACCACCGTTTCAGCGTCAGGGAAAGACCTCTCGAATTCCAGGATGTTGCTCATGTCCGCACCACGAAATCCATACACACTTTGATCAGAGTCGCCAACCACGAAAACATTCCGAGACTGTTCCCCCAGCAATGCAACGAGGCGGTTTTGAACCTTGTTGGTGTCCTGGTACTCATCCACCAGAAGATGCTGAAATCTACGCTGATAGTGTTCGAGGACGTCGGGAAAGTTCTCGAACAGTGTCACGGTCAAGTTCAACAAATCATCGAAATCCATCGCTGAAGAGACCAATAAACGTCTCTGATACTCGGCAAATACCTCGGCTATTTTCCTTTCGAAGATATTTCGGGCTGTCTCGGCATATTGTTGAGGTGCTATCAAATCCGCCTTGGCCTGGGAAATGTAGTTTGCCAGCGACCTCGCCGGGAACCGCTTGGAGTCGAGATCCAAATCCCTTGCGACATAACCGATCAGACGATTGGAATCGGCCTGGTCATAAATGGTAAAACTCGACTTGAATCCCAGGGCAGGGGCATGCTGTCTCAGGATTCGTACGCATGCCGAGTGGAATGTGGACACCCACATCTTTTCAGCAATCGGTCCGATCAACTCGCCAACCCGGCTTCTCATTTCGGCGGCCGCTTTATTCGTGAAGGTAATGGCCAATATCTCGTAAGGCGAGATCCCCATAACTTCCGTCAAATAGGCAATTCGCCGTGTCAGAACTCTGGTCTTGCCTGAACCGGCACCTGCTACAACCACAATCGGCCCGCTGGCATGGGTCACCGCCGCCCTTTGGGCTGGATTAAGATCGGAAAGTAAAGACTCTAAAGACATCGGCTCACAAAATAACCGCCGCATAAGATTCAGCAGCTATTCCCACTCTATGGTTCCGGGAGGCTTGGAGGTCACGTCATAAACCACCCTGTTCACACCGGAAACCTCTGCTATTACTCTCGAAGATATTG
This sequence comes from Acidimicrobiaceae bacterium, assembly GCA_013044365.1. Lineage (GTDB taxonomy): Bacteria > Actinomycetota > Acidimicrobiia > Acidimicrobiales > Acidimicrobiaceae > SCQM01. Next base: position 3,929 of record JABEUP010000242.1, on the reverse strand, counting down.
ACTCCAACACCTCATATGGCAGACGAGCCCAGTCAGCAGTCATCGCATCGTGCGAGGTAACTGCGCGAAGCACTACCGGATAAGCATAAGTCCGCTCGTCTCCCATGACGCCAACACTTTTGATGGCGGGAAGTACGGCAAAACTTTGCCAGAGCGACCTGGTAAGGCCGGCGTTCTCAATCTCCTCCTGAACTATGGCGTCTGCCTCACGAAGTATTCCAACCCGCTCCGGAGTAACTTCCCCCACAATCCGTACAGCCAGACCGGGACCGGGAAATGGCTGTCTCCAAACCAACTTCTCCGGTAATCCCAGCTCTTCCCCTATTGCCCGGACTTCGTCCTTAAAGAGAAGCCTGAGCGGTTCCACCAACTCAAAGTTCATGTCGTCCGGAAGCCCCCCGACATTATGATGGGATTTTATTTTGGCGGCACTCTTTGTTCCCGATTCGATTACATCTGGATATAAAGTGCCCTGGACCAAGTACTTTGCACCCTCAACCTCGAGCGCGACTTCCTCGAAGACCCGGATAAAAGTTGCTCCGATTATTTTCCGCTTCTCCTCCGGATCGGTTACCTTCTCAAGCAGTGCAAAAAACTTCTGACTAGCATCCACTACCACAAGCTGGATCTTGAATTGATCCCGGAAGGTCTTCTCAACAGCTTCTCGTTCGCCGCTGCGCATAAGTCCCGTGTCGACAAACACACAAATAAGCTGATCACCGACAGCGGCATGAACCAGAGCCGCAGCAACCGAAGAGTCAACCCCGCCAGACAATGCGCAAATCACACGTTCTGATCCAATTTGGTTTCTCAGATTATTTAGAGACTCCTCGATGATGGAGTAGCTAGTCCATGATGCGTCCGCACCGACTGCATCGAATAGAAAATTACCCAGTAGCTGTTCACCGAAATCAGTGTGAGCCACTTCCGGATGATACTGAACCGCATATATACGCCGGACAGGGTCCTCCATGGCTGCCACAGGCGAATTTGGAGTCGATGCGATCACAGTAAATCCGTCCGGCGCCTTCGCAATGGCATCAAAATGGCTCATCCAGACATTTTGGACAAGAGGCGAATGGGAAAGCAGGGTTCCGTGCTCATTCGCACACAGCTCGACTCGTCCATACTCGCCTTTGAGATTCTTTTCTACAGTTCCGCCTAACTCGGAAGCGATGAGCTGGGCTCCGTAACAGATACCAAGTATCGGAACTCCCATATCAAATATTCGCCTGTCAAGACTGGGGGCGCCCGGTTCATTGACACTCTTAGGCCCGCCCGAAAGAATTATCCCTTTTGGATGAAGACTCAGCAATTCCTCATAAGTAATCTCGCTTGGAACAATCTCAGAATAGACGTGATGCTCTCTGACTCTTCTTGCTATCAGTTGGGCGTATTGAGCACCAAAGTCAACTACTACCACTGATGCTGGTCTGAAGTCGTACACTTTGGTCAGCCCCGGGAGACGATCAGTGGCCCATACCGACATGCTGCGCAGTCTGAAGAGCCTTGCCTTCAGTCTGAAGTGCAGGAGCAACCATAACCTCTGCCTTCTGAAACTCCTTTACGGTTTCGTACCCACAGGTTGCCATGGATGTTTTAAGAGCACCAAATAAATTCAGCCGTCCATCATTCTCGTGCGCAGGACCAACAAGAACCTCACGCAACGAGCCCCTCTGGGAAACCTTCACTCTGGCGCCTCGCGGAAGAGTTGGGTGAAAAGTCGCCATCCCCCAGTGATACCCGTGTCCTGGCGCCTCATATGCACTCGCAAGGGGGGAGCCGATCATAACAGCATCAGCTCCACACGCAACTGCTTTCGCAATATCTCCGCCGCGGCTCATCCCGCCGTCTGCGATTACATGCACATAAACGCCAGTCTCATCAAGATGGCGCATTCTGGCACCGGCTGCGTCAGCAATCGCCGTCGCCTGTGGAACACCAAGACCCAGAACACCTCTTGTAGTGCAGGCATTGCCTGGCCCGACTCCGACCAATATTCCAGCCGCGCCGGTTCTCATGAGGTGGAGCGCAGCCTGGTAGGAAGCGCAGCCGCCGACAATAATCGGAATGTCGAACTCGCGGATGAATTTCTTTAGGTTGAGCGGCTCAGAAGTCTTCGACACATGCTCGGCGGACACGACAGTTCCTTGAATAACCAGAAGATCCAATTCCGCTGCCAGCAAAGCCTTGGCCATGAATTCAGTTTTTTGAGGAGTAACCGAAGCAGAGGTTACGACACCCTCAGCTTTGATCTGACGGATTCGCTCTGTTACCAGTTCAAGCTTGATGGGCTCGAAGTAGATTTCCTGCATACGCTGGGTTGCCTTTTCCGGTTCCAGTTCGGCAATCTCTTTCAGCAGCGGCTCGGGGTCGTCGTATCTGGTCCACAAACCCTCCAGATTCAAAACCCCGACTCCGCCCAGTTTGCCGATCTCGATAGCAGTGGCTGGCGACACTACGCCATCCATTGCCGAAGCCATTAGCGGAAGCTCAAATCTGAAAGCATCAATTTCCCAGCTAATGTCCACATCCTCGGGATCACGGGTTCTGCGACTAGGAACAATTGCTATGTCGTCGAAGCCATAGGCACGACGCCCCGACTTGCCTATCCCAATTTCAACCTCCGCCACTGTGCCTCCTAAATCGATAACTAAAAAATATTAACACCGGCAAACGACTCATACGACGAGGCCTGCCTAACAAGACTTGGTTTCCAATCAATGTCGGAACAAAATATATTTCGAGCCTGGTTCTCTTCGTCTACTGTTACTGCGCCACTGATGCCTCAGACATCGTCCGCATAAATTCGTACATGATCCTCGCTGTGGCACCCCAAACAAGGTCATCGCCAAAATCAAAAAAATGCATCTCGAACTGACCTCCCTCAGACAAAGGCCAAAGCTCGACGCAATGTACGTGCGGCTTAAACAAATACGAGATTGGAAAAGAAAAAACCTTCTCTACCTCACTTGAATTGAGTCTATAAGATCCTGGTTTAGGAATAGTCGCCACAATTGCTACAAGCGACATGAAAGATGACATAGTCGAAGAAGAAACGAGCCTTCCCTCAATTTCAATAACACTGGGGTCTAGACCTATTTCCTCGTAAGCCTCACGTACTGCAGCCTGTTCAACGGTTTCACCCTCCTCAACCTTGCCTCCCGGGAATGACACTTCACCAGCATGGGTTCTAAGTGAAGAACTACGTCTAGTAAGGATCATGTTGGCCATGCCAACCTCTTCGAAGACCGGAATGAGAATACTGGCCTGAGGTCGCAAATCGATTTGGCTCGACAAATTTGGAGCATTGCGGCGAGGAGTCAGCACAATTGGAGTATGCGAAGACATCACCTGTTTGATCAGAGATACTGGGACGCCGTCCGCTAAAGGACTTTCAGAGACCCACTCAGGCGTTTTGGCTGGCAGCACTCCACTCGGCCTATTAACTCTCTGCCTATAGATTCCGTTTCCGCTGCGATCCAACAACTCCTACTCCCCGCTTTGGATAAGAAGCGCCCAAGAACTCCAAAATCAGAATATACACATCGAGCCTACCTCGGAAACGGCTATAAATTACCAGAAGGCAAATAACCAAAAGGAGTCGAACCATAAGATCCGACTCCTTTTGGTTTGCTGAAGCAGGCTCAAATGCAATGCATTACCTTCTCCGGTCGGAGAAAGTCTTACATCATGCCGCCCATGCCGCCCATACCACCCATGCCGCCCATGCCACCCATGTCGGCAGCGGCGGCGGCAGCATCTGCTGGCTCAGGCTTATCTGCAATAAGCGCTTCGGTAGTGAGCAGGAGCGCAGCGATTGAGGCGGCGTTCTGAAGAGCTGAACGGGTCACCTTGGCCGGATCAATTAAGCCTGCCCTGACCAGGTCATCCTATACCCCTGTTCTGGCATTCAATCCAGTCTTGCC
>JABEUP010000241.1 GCA_013044365.1 Acidimicrobiaceae bacterium | reverse complement strand
GGTGCATAGTAATGTTCGATAACCTGACAGACCGCTTTGAGGAGATTTTTTCGCGAATTCGTGGAAAGGGAAGACTCAGTGAAGCTGAGGTTGATGCGGTACTTCGTGAGATAAGAGCTGCTCTTATTGAGGCTGATGTCAATGTTGGTGTGGTCAGGACATTTATAGACCGAGTAAGAGCCAACACCGTGGGGGAGGAACTGCTGCGCAGCCTCTCACCTTCACAACACGTCATCAAGATGGTCAATGCCGAACTTACCAATGCTCTCGGGGGTGAAAACCTTAAAATCGGTTATGCCAGCAGACCCCCGACCGTGGTACTGATGGCAGGTCTTCAGGGAGTTGGTAAGACCACAGCCGCCGCCAAGCTCGGTCTTTGGTTTCGCCACCAAGGCAGAAATCCACTTCTGGTTGGAGCGGACCTGCAGCGTCCAGCAGCCGTGGAACAACTTGGCGTGCTGGCGGCACAGGCGAACGTGCCAGTCTTCTCTGTCGCTGGTGATCCAGTGAATACGGCCTATGCCGGCGTTGAAGAGGCGCGCAGGATCGGGAGGGATGTAGTTATAGTCGATACTGCCGGCCGGTTGTCCATAGACGAAGAGTTGATGAATGAGGTCCGAAGAATTTCGGATGCAATCGTCCCTAATTACACGTTCCTCGTGATTGACGCCATGGTCGGACAGGACGCAGTCAACTCCGCCAAGGTATTCAATGACGCCCTTTCGCTTGATGGGATAATTCTCACAAAACTTGATGGTGATGCCCGAGGCGGAGCAGCTTTGTCGGTCAGGCAAGTGGTCGGTAAGCCCATTACCTTCGTTTCAACAGGTGAAAAATTGGCCGATTTCGACCTTTTCTACCCTGACCGTATGGCGAACCGGATACTTGGCATGGGTGACGTCCTAAGCCTTATAGAACAGGCAGAAAGGACTCTTGATAAGGAGATCACCGAGAAAGGTGCTAAAAAGCTCAAAGGAGGGAAGTTTGATTTGGGGGACTTCTTAGAGCAAATGCAGCAGGTGAAGAAGATGGGACCGCTGAAGGGCGTCCTGTCAATGTTGCCGGGCGTACCCAAAGAGATTCGTAATGCCGATATTGACGAAAGGGAATTGGTCAAAGTCGAAGCAATCATTTCTTCCATGACCAGGGCGGAGAGATATAATCCGGATATTATTGACGGTTCGCGCCGTGTTAGAATCGCAAATGGCGCAGGGACATCAACAGCTGCGGTCGGAACTTTGCTCAAGCAGTTCAAGGATATGCAAAAGATGATGAGGTCAATGGGAATGGGTGGACCATCGGCAACCAAAAAATCTCCAAATCGGGCTAATAATAGGAAGAAGAAGCGACGATAGCCTAGACTGCTATTGGGCAGCGTTACCATTGGGGTACCTGGTGGATGCTGCAGTGATTTGAGGTGAAAGACCTTAGACTATAGCGGCTGATGACTGGTGCCGAATTTGTAGATCAATACAGTGGTGTCAGTCCGATTGGTTTTTAGTTATCAAAATAAGGAGTAGTTGGTGGCGGTCAAGCTACGTTTAGTCAGAATGGGGAAGAAGAAGCAGCCTACGTATCGAATCATTGCTGCAGATTCCCGTTCGCCAAGAGATGGTCGGTTTATTGAAATTTTAGGGCATTATGATCCCAAGCAAGAACAGTCAAAGATTGTGATAAACAACGACTTGGCAGTTAAGTGGCTGCGTCTGGGTGCTCAGCCAAGCGAAACTGTTGGCAAATTGTTGAGGATTTCGGGTGCCTGGGACCTGTTCCAGGCCAAGGCAGCTGAGTAATCAGGTGAGCACAACTGAGCCATTGGATCATAAAGAATCCGAAGAGACTGAAGAAGAACTCGCGGTATCGGTTCTGAGGTATCTGGCATCGCAAGTAGTCGATGACGCTGATGCCATCAATATCAAGCGCGAGATATCTGACGATGGAAAGTTGCACTTGACGTTGCAGGTAGCCGATGATGACATGGGCAAAGTTATAGGTCGCAAAGGTAGGGTAGCCTATTCCATCAGGACGATAGTGCGCGCAGCAGGTGCCCGCGAAGGCCTGGATGCCACTGTGGAAATCGTCGAGCGATAAGGACCAAAATGTCACCATGGCCGAAAGAACCTTGGAAGTCGGCTACATACTCAAAGCACATGGCATCAAGGGTGAAGTAATAGTTGTCCTGACTACCAATCGGTCCGAAAGGGTCGCACCTGGTACGTTGCTGACCTCTTCTGATATGAACTTGCATATAGTTTCATCCTCGCCTCACCAGGGCAGGTGGATTGTGCAATTTGAGGGGATTCACACCCGTACGCTTGCGGAGTCATTGAAAGGCAAGTCTCTTTCGGCTCCGGCGATTGTGGACGACAGTGAGATCTGGGTGGATGAGATTGTAGGTTTACCGGTATTTGACCAAAATGGAAGGCAACTGGGAATTGTCCAGGCACTTCAGTCAAATCCAGCCTCCGACCTTCTAGTCCTGGAATCGGGTGAGCTTATTCCTCTGGCGTTTGTCTTAGAAGGTGAGATGGATTATCACCGCAGCGGGTCGATTCATGTCAAAATACCAGAGGGACTTCTCGAGAGCGGGTTGTGAATGCGGATTGCGGTTATATCTCTATTCCGGGAGATAATCGAGGGCTATCTGTCAGTGTCGTTGCTCTCCAAAGCACGTGAGCGTGGTATTTTCAGTGTCGAGGTCTTCGATCCGAGAGACTATGCCCCGGACCTTCATAAAACGGTGGACGATGCTCCCTTCGGCGGTGGGCCGGGAATGGTGATGATGTGTCAGCCAATTTTCGATCTTGTAGCAGACCGTAGACCACCGGAACCTATTATTGCTCTTTCGCCTGGTGGCCGGAGACTGGACCACTCTTTAGTCCTGGAGCTGAGCGCACTAGATGCCTTTACGCTTCTATGTGGTCGTTATGAGGGCCTTGACCAGAGGATAATCGATGGTGTGGTGGACTTTGAAGTATCGGCTGGAGACTATGTGCTGGCTG
>JABEUP010000240.1 GCA_013044365.1 Acidimicrobiaceae bacterium | reverse complement strand
ACTCTGCGTGACGGGCTTCTCAAATTGCGTGCCCACCATCCACCCACCAGCATGCCAATCGCCCAAGTGGGATTGGCAATTAACGCCGACAGGGACAGCAGGGGAATCAATAAGTTGCCGGTTATGGCAAGCTTGCGATGTCCAACCCTGTCTCCGATCTTGGCACCGATAAGAGAAAATATGGCTCCTCCGCCATAACTTAGCGCCATTGCCAAGCCATATTCCCATACCGGCTTGTTCAGATAAATGACAAGAAAGAGCGGAAAGGACGCGAGTACGGACTGGTAACCAAGATCGGCGAAGAAAGCCGATAGTGCGATTGACCAAACGTCAGGCGTTCTCCATTTGTTTCGAGAGCTGGCATTCGTGTTGTCTCCCGCCATGGTCATATGGTACCAGAGAAGTTCTTCCAAATACCGATGGCGGGGGCGTCCGCTTGAAAACTTGTCCTATGCCGAAGTGAGCCGCGACAATCCAGTTAAATTCGCAGCGACCAAAAGATAGGATTTTCCAAATTAGCCGGGATGCATATGTGAAAATGGTTCGTTGCGGCCTAAGAATTCTTTCGGTTCCCAGCAGCACTGGGTGAGTTTTTCCAGTTTCTGGTAGGGTGTTTATATGTCAAATTCACAGCCCAACTTTGGTCAAGATCTGGTTATGCAAATCCAGTCCTCAGATAGAAGCGCAGACCTGTATCAACGACTGCTAAAGGAAAGAATCGTATTTCTTGGAACCCAGGTCGATCAGAATTCAGCCAATGCAGTCTGTGCGCAACTGCTCCTGTTGGAGGCCGAGGATTCAACCAAGGATATTGCGCTGTATATCAATTCACCCGGGGGCTCCGTAACCGATGGCTTGGCTATTTACGACACTATGCAGTATGTGAGCTGTGATGTGGCCACCATTTGTTTGGGCATGGCTGCTTCGATGGGTCAGTTCCTGTTATGCGCCGGGGCGCCGGGAAAACGCTATGCCCTCCCGCATTCACGTATATTGATGCACCAGCCGTCAGCCCAGGCCCAAGGTCAGGCTTCTGATATTGCCATTCAGGCTGAGCAAATTGGGTATCTGAAGAAAATGCTTGCCGATCGAATCGCAATGCACACGGGGCAGACGGTAGAGACCATAACAGCAGATTCTGATCGTGACCGTTGGTTCACGGCCGAGGAGGCAAAGGAGTATGGTTTTATAGATCAGGTAATCTCCCGGTCGTCTTCAGCGAATATTGAAACAAAGGGACAGCAGGCTATTTTGCCGGATTAACAAGCATCGCATAAGTTTTAATCAGTGGTTGTGGCAATTCGGTTGCCGACGGTGGTTTGTAAGTCTTTCGGAAGGAACAGTGTTATTGGAGAAGACCAGCAGCTTTCCCGATAAGGATGCGGTTAGGTCTCGGATCGAAGACCTTCCGATTCGGGTGGTTAGTCCAAAGATCGGCGTATTTACGCGCCTTCAAAATATCTGGGTTTTTAGGGAACTCTTGGTATCGATGGTGCGCAAGGAGTTGCGCATAAAATACAAGAACTCAGTTTTGGGCTTTATGTGGTCTTTGCTGAATCCGGCGCTCTACCTGGTTATCTACTACATAGTGTTTCAGAAGATCCTGAAGAACAATATGCCTCTGTTCGCCATATTTTTGCTGTGTGGACTTTTGGTTTGGAACTTCTTCTCCAATGCGTTATCGTCTGCAACAACAACAGTTGTTAATAATGCCGGGATCGTAAAGAAAGTTGCCTTTCCCCGTGAGATTTTGGCTCTGGCCTCAGTAGGTGCGGCGCTAATCTTCTTTTTGCTTCAAGCCTGCGTATTGATTTTGGCCCTGATGGTCTTTCAGGTCGTTCCTGCTTTCGGATATCTTTGGCTGGTGCCATTTGCTCTTCTTGCACTGGTGTTTTTTGCCAGCGCTTTAGCAATTGCGTTGTCGGCAATAAACGTCTATCTTCGAGATACCCAACACCTAATGGAGCTTGTACTTTTGGCATGGTTCTGGGGTACTCCGATTGTTTATCCGTTCCAGGAGATTGGCGTACGTCTTGCACAAAAGCACTTGATTTTTCTTTATTTTCTTAATCCGGTTACGGTAATAGTTTTGACTTTTCAAAGGGCACTATATGCCAAAATGTCGTACCTGGATACGTCTGGCAAAGTGACCTTGCTGCTCCCCACTTACTCGCCGGAATGGTTTGTCATCCAACTGCTTATCGTGATATGCGTGAGCGCGGTCCTATTTATCGGTGCTTTGATGCTATTTGGGCGTCTTGAAGGCAACTTTGCCGAGGAGCTATAGTCTTGCCTGCCGCAATTGAAATAGACAATGTCTCTAAACATTTTCGTCTCTATCATGAGAAGTACACCTCGCTTAAAGAGCGGGTGATCCATTTCAACAGAATTCCCTACGAGGAGTTTTGGGCGCTGAAAAATATAAGCTTCGACGTCAATTGGGGCGAAACAGTAGGTTTGGTCGGCCACAATGGGTCTGGAAAATCAACTCTTTTGAAATGTATTGCTGCAATATTGCAGCCTACTTCGGGTGAAATAAGGGTTCGGGGCCGGGTTGCGGCGATGTTGGAGCTTGGCGCTGGATTCCACCCCGAACTATCCGGAAGAGAAAACATCTATTTAAATGCCGCACTTCTTGGAGTCGCCAAAAAAGACGTGGACCTGAGATTCGACGATATAGTTTCTTTCTCCGAGCTCGGACCATTTATCGACAACCAGGTTCGCTATTATTCTTCCGGAATGTACACTCGATTGGGATTTGCGGTCGCGGTAAACGTGGATCCCGATGTTCTTCTCGTTGATGAGGTTTTGGCCGTTGGGGATGAGAACTTCCAACGCAAGTGTTTTGACAAAGTGGAGGAGTTTCAGCGGGAAGGCCGGACGATAGTTTTTGTGTCACACTCTCCTGATGTCGTGCGGCGTGTTTGCGATCGGGCATACGTACTTGATCATGGGGTCATCGTAGGTGAAGGTACCGCACCTGAGGCGATATCGATACTTCGTGAGTTTCAGGCTAAGGGTTCGGGTCTCGCATCGATGATAGCGACAATGCAGGACGATGCCGGGTCAAACGAGAGTGATGCTCTTCCAACGCTTCAGACGGGATCGCCTGCAGAGGAGAGAGTTATGGTAGGTCAAATATCAGTTGCATTCCCGGCAACACCTGCCGCAGGCCACCTCAGTCCCGGCGATCCTCTCACTATCAGAGTTAGCTATAATGCCACTAAGCCGATCTCTGGGGTACTTGTGGGAATACAGATATTTGACCAGAAGGGCGATATTGTTTTTGGAACTGACTCAGATTTCATGGGGCTTGAGCCGCTTGATGTTGGGACAGAGGGTGAGTTGGAGTTTAGTTTTCCCACTGTTCCGGTAACTGACGGACTTTTCTCTGTGGCTATCGGATTTACCTCAGCCAAGGACCAGCATATTTACGATTGGCAGAATCAGGATCTTGCTTTCAAGGTAATTTCAAACGGAAAGAGTGGCGGGTATTTAAAGCTGGATCCCCGATTAATCCAGAACGGCGAAGCAGTTCCATTCAAGGATTGAAGACATCTGTCAGAAAGACGCCCATTTTTTTAACGATGACATCCCAGCGATAGTTCTTTTCGAGATAGTTATGGCCGTTCAATCCCAGTCTCTGTCTGATATCGGAACTCGAAAGCAGGAAGTTGACCTGAGCCTCAAATTCGGCATAATTTGAAAATATAAATCCACCTGCGGAATCGGTTACATGGTCAGCAGTAACCAGGCATTGGGCATTCACCAGAACCGGACGGGAAAGCGACCACGCCTCGAACAGGACCAGAGAAAATGACTCGAATGCGGACGGATTAACTAGAGCGGTACATTCGGTCAATAGCGACCATTTGATGCTTTCGCTAACCGGACCCAGGACCAAAATATCAGGAAAGTCGACCGGTTGGGTGGTTACCGGACCGGCAAAAACAAGCTTGAGCGGGCTGGGATTTCGCCTCTTGAATTCAGCGAAGAGTTCCGACAAAAGAGTCGCGCCCTTTAGTTGGTCGACTCTCCCCAGAGTCAGAAGAAATGGATTTCCATCCAAGTCGGGCAGATGTTTAACCAGAGGTTCAATTGGCCGGTCGTATTTTTCAATTCCCAGTCCCGCCCTCAGGCGCGGTTTGTCTGCGGTGCGAAGAACCGAGTCGACAAAATGTTCTTCTGCCTTCGACTGGAACATGATGGCCTTGGCCGCTTGGAAAACATCTTGAAAGATGGGTAAATATGCTGGTGGCTCATCGTGTGCAGCTGGTATAAGGACCGCACGGTCACGCACAGCGGCAATCCCTTTTACGATTGGATGATAAAGGTAAGGAAAGAAAAAGATAACCTCGGCTTCGACGTTTTCAATCGCCTTTACCAGCGAATGAGAAACAGGCCCTTGTGCGTCTATCCACTGTTCGGACTCCTCTAGGGTGGCCGACCTTGGATATCTTAACAGGCGTCCCGATAATTCAGAAAACTCTTTTGAACGCCCCTGGTCGACCCGGAATCTCCTGACTTTAATACCGTTTATCTCTTCGGTTCCGGAGGGGTAATGGTTCTTCCAGGTGCCAGCATTCAGAGAAGTAGTGGTGAGAACTTCAACGGTCAGGCCCAGTTCACGAGCTAGGTTCTCGGCCATCATTCTGGCGGCTTGTTCGGCCCCGCCGATAACTTCTGTGCTGTAACGGTGAGTAACAAATGCCACTCGTCGCAAATTTGTCATCGGACCATCCCCGGAATTTTTAGCGCCGGCTCCAGTTCGGCCAGCGCTTCATAAAGTTTGTTGCGGGAATTCTCAAGGCTTAACTCTTCCAGCCTCTTGGCCATCTGATCTTTGAGAAATCCCCTCAGGGTAGTGTCAGATGTTATCTTGTGCATTGCAACCGCGGTTGTGACGGGATCATTTTTCGAGATGAGAAGGCCGGCATTGCCAAGAGTTTCGCTAATGGCTGAACTATCGTAGGCAGTTATAGGAAGGTCGTTGTGCATTGCTTCAAGTAGTGGAACGCAAAAGCCCTCATGTTCGGAGAGACAAACCAGTGCGTCGCATGCTTTGTAATACGAGGAAAGCTCTTCAGTGGTAACGCCCATCGTGAAGTTGACGTTGTGTTCGACGCCCAAATTCTTGGCGATATCTTTAAGAAGCTGCAGGTATTCCTTTGAGAAGGGTCTCCCTACTAGATGAAGTACCGCATCCTTTGAATACATGTGGTTGTATGCGCTTAATGCCACTATCAAATTGTGCTGTGCTTTATTGGGTACCAAACGCCCAACAAAGAGGAAGTTAGTCCGCCCTTTGCGGCTGTTTTCTTGGAGCATGCTGTCGACATTGGTATCTGATCCTGAGGCGAAGATATCGGCGTCAAAAAGGATCGGCACGATGGCAGTTTTTCCATAACCAAGTTCGATCAGTTCTTGTTGGTTATATTCCGACACCGTTAGTGCCAGCGTGGTCCGGGTCGCTAATCTAGATAACTGCGCTCTGGCCCAGATTTGACCGGCGGCAGCGACCTGGTCCCACGGTTCGAAGAAGCGGGCTGGAGTTATATTTTGATAGACAATCAGCAGTGTTTCATTGCGCGATGACAAAAAGTCGGCAATTGCAGATGGTGCAGCCAAATGGTAAATAAGAATATCGTCGGGTTTGTTCTCTCTCGTATAATTTGT
>JABEUP010000239.1 GCA_013044365.1 Acidimicrobiaceae bacterium | reverse complement strand
TTTGATTTTAAATTAACAAGTATTCTCATTTCAGTTGTGATTAACTCTTTCTTCGGTTTTGTACCCATTCGATATTCATTTCGAAGCTGATCCAGATTGTCTTCGACTGACAGGATATCTTTGATCTCGTCAAGGTTGAAGCCCATCAACGATTGAAGACTTCGGATATGGCTTACCCGGTTAATGACATTTTCATCGTATAGGCGTGCACCGCCGCGGGAATAAGCGCTCGGAGTGACCAACCCAAATTCTTCGTAGTACCTTAGGGTTCGCTCAGATATTCCGATCCTCTCCGCCACGACGCCTATTCGAACCAGCTTTGCTTCAATATCCGAAGTTGTCATCTAGCTCACATCCTCAATGGGAATAGTGCACCCAGGCGCGGAGTTAGAAGTGCCGCGTGGGAGACCAGTCATCGAATTTGGTAAATCATCGCTGGACAAATCAACCGACCTTTCGACTCATGTCCTTAGGCTCAAGACCTTCCTCCTCTTCAAAATCACCATGATGGTACTTCCCACCACGAAGACTTGATGCAAGTGCCGCCACAACTGTAACAAAAAATGCAAAGTAGAACGCCTCATCGAGACCCTTGCCAAACGATGATGCAATCAGCTTGGGAAAGAACTCTCTTCCCGTTAGGTATGCAACCTTGGCAGCTGGCAAATGCGCAAGCGATGGACCCAGGAGAGACTGTATCGGGTTGTAGCCGAGCAATGCTGAAAAAAGCGTTGCTGTCGGCGGAAGATGCGATATCACGTTTGCCGACGCCGCCGGTATCCCCTGGCTGGTAAGACCGGCATAGAAGGCACCTGGCAGAGACGCAGCGAGTCCAGAGATAATGAGAGTAAAAAAGATACCAATAGAAAGCACCATTGCCGAGTTCTGAAATGTCGCCACCATCCCGGCACCGGCGCCTCTCTGATTTGGCGGAAGACTATTCATGATTCCTGCACGGTTCGGAGATGCAAACATTCCCATTGCGATGCCGTTTACCAGAAGTAACAGTGCAAACCAAGTGTAAGAAAAATTAATTGGCAGGATAGTGAAGGCCAGGAAACTTATCGCTGCAACTATCATCCCCCCCGTTGCAAAAGGACGCGCACCAAAGCGGTCTGATAGAATTCCAGACACTGGCCCCGCAATCAAAAATCCTACCGTTAGGGGAATCATGTAAATACCGGCCCAAAGCGGGGTGCTCTCGAAGGAGTAGCCGTGCAACGGCAACCAAATACCCTGCAGCCAGATAACGAGGATGAACATCATTCCACCCCGGCCTAGTGAGGCAAGCAGGCTTGCAATATTACCCGCAGCAAATGCCCTGATTCGAAACAACGACAGTCTGAACATAGGTGCAGGAACTTTGGTCTCGATAAGGGCGAAGGCAACCAGCACCAAAACTCCGACAACGAGAGTTGATAGCACGAACGGACTGGTCCAACCCATCACGTGATGGCCATAGGGCAATATTCCATAGGTTATTCCTACCAAAACCGCGATGAGCCCAACGGCAAAGGTCAGGTTCCCCCACCAGTCGATTTTGGCTTTGGCGCGTATACCACGCTCTTCCAACTTCCAATAAGCCCAAAGAGTCCCAACGACCCCAAACGGCACTGAAACGACAAAAACGAGGTGCCAGTCAACTGGACCCAAAAGGCCGCCGATGACAAGGCCAAGAAAAGACCCGGCTATGCCCGCGACGTTGTTAATGCCTAGAGCCAATCCCCGCTCATTCTTCGGAAAGGCATCGGTGAGTATCGCCGAAGAATTTGCAAAGAGGAAGGCACCGCCGACTCCTTGGAGAATCCGCATAGATATAAGCCAGAGTGCACCGGAGGTACCCTTCATCCATGTGACCGAGAGCAGTATCGAAAATACCGTAAACACCACAAATCCGAGATTAAATACTTTCACCCGGCCAAACATGTCTCCGATGCGCCCGAAACTTACCACCAGGACTGCTGTCACCACCATAAATCCCATCATCAGCCACAGCAGATACCCGGTATTACTTGCGACAAGCGGGTTAAGGTCAATTCCGCGAAATATGTCGGGTAGCGATATCAGCATGATTGAGGTGTTGATCGTAACTATCAACACTGCAAGTGTCGTGTTCGAAAGTGCGATCCATTTGTAATCGAGGTGGTGTCTTTTCTCGCCTTGATCCGAAACCCTAGGAATATTGACCTCCACCGCCATGCAGGAGCCTCCAAAAAACTACGTCAAATCGCAATATCACTATTCTGAATACATACAGTTTACGTCAACGTTAAGATTAATTACCATACGATTCCAAAATTCCCGCTCCAAAAAAATCATCCAGATAATTTTCGGAGTTCACTTTGATCCTGCAGTCCGCGCAGATTTCAACTCCACCAAAGGGCACATCCACCTCCCAACCGATTCCTATACCCAAAATTCAAAACGCGCCCAAAAATCGGCGAGCGAAACTTTAACCCCGGAAAGGAAACAATCTTGATTCTGCTACCGGATAACACCCCAGCTGACGTCTGTTCGAATAATGACCTGACGAATTCCCGAGGGAAAGCAACGCCAGGAAACCTCAACCTAGCAGGCGGATCAGACGCCCGATCAGTAATGGAAGGGGTTCACCTGGTAAAATCAATCGACACGACAAATTGGAAGAATACTGTGAACTCAAGCCAAGCCGCAAACTTCCTGGCTCTTTCCCAGGTATGTTCCTATTCAAGTCTCGAATCCAAAGAGTTGAAACATTGGGCCGAAGAAATGCGCCCTCATTGGGATGAAAACCAGACTGGGATGGTTGTGCCTCTGCATCGCAAAATTTGGGAATGGGCCTTTATTGCGAGCACCCTCGCCGGTCAGCACATGCTCAAACCGGGAATTCGGGGACTTGGCTTTGGGGTTGCAACAGTTGGCGCAGAGATGCGCTATAATGAGATATAATGAACTTGCGTGAGTGGGCACTGTCCCAGGGCATACATCCTCAAACGGCATACAA
>JABEUP010000037.1 GCA_013044365.1 Acidimicrobiaceae bacterium | reverse complement strand
CCAACAGGTCCTAGATTTCTCAGACGCGGCGCTGAATTCTTGCCAGTTCGGCAAGTTTGTCAAAGTTGATGCTAACGAAGAGAGCCTCCGCTTCAGCGGTCAAAATACCGTTGTGCTTGCATGTGCCGCGCGTATAAACCTTACGACCATCGACTTTCACCAGGATACCTTCGAATTCAAGATCACATTTGAGTGGAGTGGGCTTCCTGTAATTGATACTCAGATTTGCCGTCATACCCGGATTCCCCCCGAGCGATTGGGCACGTCCCAGCAGCTCATCAAACGAAGCCGCGAGATAGCCTCCATGCACACATCCGGGAGGGCCCTCATAAGCTGAACCAAAATTTACCCGTCCGATAATTCTTTGCTCGCCGGATGCATCAAAGTCCGGAATTTCAAATTGAAGCGGTGGTGCAATTGGGTTTGCAACTCCAGATATCGGAGAATGATCGAAAAACCCACCTGGAGATCCTGCGTTGGCAGCTTCGGAGAATCCCTCGTAGGTTCTCCCCATCGGAAAGCGCTCCAAAGCATTTGCTATTCCCTCAATCTCGGTACCTATCTCGTCTAGATCCTCATTGGATGCCAATGTAGCTACTAAACGATCGATTACCCGTCTAGTGGCATTACCGACTCTTGCGAACGCAACCCGCCGCGGATTCTTCCTATCTGACTGGAATTCTATGAACCTTTCAGCCCAGAGCCCCCTAGCCATCATTTCATTTTCGATTTCGCGCTCCTGGGACATAAATATTCTCCTCACACAGTTCTCGTCGGACTTCGGCCTCAAAAATCGATTATTACCGGAGCGTGGTCTGAGGGCTTTTGCCCCTTGCGTGCATTCCGGTCCACGAGAGCCCAATTCAAGCGGGCTTCAACTTCGGCCGAAACCAAAAGATGGTCTATCCGCATTCCTTGCCTCTTATGAAATGCACCTCCACGGTGATCCCACCAGGTGTAAATTCCATCCTGGTTGTAAAACTTCCGCAAGGCATCCGTTAGACCCCAATCAGTAATACCGCGCAAAGCTTCCCGTTCAGGGACGGAAACATGAGTGCACCCAACCATTACTTCGGGGGACCACACATCGTTGTCAGCAGGGGCGATATTGAAGTCACCAGCAACAACTACCATATCTGCGGGTTTGAAGACCCGGTTGAGATGCTCCCTCAGATGGGCAAGCCACTCCAGCTTGTAAATGTAATGAGCGTTGTCCAGGGCCCTACCATTTGGCACATATACCGAAACTATCCCGACTCCATTGCACTCCACCGTTATAGCACGCGCCTCCTCAGTTTCGCCACCATCCTCAACGCCTAAAATCGGATTTTGAAGACCGACTCTTGAAATGACCGCCACTCCATTCCACTGTCCCTGGCCGAAATGTGCTGATTCATAGCCAAGCAGTTCCAACTCGAGAAAAGGAAAGGCATCCTGCCTCAGCTTGGTCTCCTGAATACAAACGACATCGGGCTCAGCCTCTTTAAGCCAATCCACAAAGCGGGGCATCCTAGCATTCAATGAATTGACATTCCACGTCGCGACCCTCAAAGGGATTCGCCCTTTGGGAATTCAGGCTCTCTAATGCCAAAATAAAAACTCAATAGCTCATCTCCGGAACCTCATCGTCAGTCGACCGACCATTAAATGGTATTCGATTGGCGCACTACGGTCTGGCAGGTATATCCACTCCTAAGTCGTATATACGCCCTCCGCGGAGAACCATGACCACGGCAAAAGAAATCTAAATCGGTTTCAGACGCCGGGTACAGTGATCAGAATCGCCAACTCTAGCACCTTGATAATCCTAGCCGTTACAGTTCCACAGAATCACGTGGACTCACACTCACTTCACCCAATCCCGCTGACCAGACCATACGGTCTCTGTTTTTCAAAAAAGGGACCGGATTAGTGGCTGCCGGCAAAATTCAACTTGGCATCGATACCAAACGCAGACTCCAAAAATAGGAAAAGGACATCTAGTGGTCTCCGGAAGTCCCGACTGCCTCAACTGAAAGCGTTAACGCCCGATAAAGCAAATCCTGGAGTTCAAGTGCATGCATAGCAGCCGAGCCTGTAGCTGGTGAGCCGGATGGAACCCGGGAAACATGACGAAGTACAAAATCTTGACGCAATAGCGCGTGCAGCTGACTGTGACAGAAATTCCATGCGCCCATATTCTCTGGTTCCTCCTGCAACCAGACAACCTCTTTGACATTGGAATATTTTGCAAAGACGGCGTTCAGTTCCTCGACCGGCCATGGATAAAGTTGTTCTACTCTGATAATCGCCGAAATCTCTCCGGCTTCTTTTCCTTCCGCAATAGCATCCCGTTTCGCCAATGCGTCATAGGCAACCTTGCCAGAACAGAAAACTAGTCTCCTTACTTCCTCTGGATCGATTTTAATTCCACCGCCGGTGACCAATAAATCATCCAGGACCTCCATAAAAGACCCCGAAATGAGTTCTCCAACACTGGAGCGTGATTGACGTGCCCTAAGCAGGGATTTAGGAGTCAAGACCACTAATGGACGCTGGTGCGACCGAGCAACTTGAGCTCGAAGCAGGTGGAACAGCTGCGCCGAGGTAGTCGGATTTGCCACAGAAATATTCGACCCCGCACACAATTGAAGGAACCGTTCGACCCGGGCGGATGAGTGCTCCGGACCTTGTCCTTCATATCCGTGCGGCAGCAGCATCACCAAACCCGACCGTTGGTCCCATTTATCCTCCGCGGCAACCAGGAACTGGTCGATAATGATCTGCGCCCCATTGGAAAAATCACCGAACTGGGCTTCCCAGCAAACAAGTGAATCTTTACGTACCACCGAATACCCATACTCAAATCCAAGTGCAGCATACTCAGACAACAGCGAATCGTAGATCATGAACCGACCTATTGGCCTGCCGGAACCGGAAGAGCCAGCCTCGCTTGCCAGCTCTTTCAACGGCACGAAGTCACTCCCGTTTTTGTTGTCGATCAAGGCAGCATGCCTGTGGCTGAAGGTACCTCTTCGGGAGTCTTGACCGCTAAAACGTACGTCCAACCCGTCCAAGAGAATTGTTCCAAACGCAAACGCCTCACCAAGACTCCAGTCAATTTGACCAGACTCGAACAGTGCTTTACGGCTATCCAGTTGCCTCAGAAGCTTTGGGTGGACGTTAAACCCGTCCGGCCAACCGTGTAGACAAACCGAAAGCCGTTCGAGCACATCTTGGGAAACTGATGTCACCACCTTTTCCAGTGGAACATTGTTTATTGGAGCCGGAGGAATGCTGGTTGGATTGGGTGCGGATTGGGATCTGGTCTGGTCCAGCGCAACCTGAAGCCTGTCAAGAAAGTCATCGAGCGCGCTCTCTGCATCCTCGATGGTGAGATCTCCCCTCGACACAAGCGATTCTGTGTAGAGCTTGCGCACAGACCTTCGGGACTCGATGATCTCATACATCTTCGGCTGAGTATAACTCGGCTCATCACCTTCATTGTGTCCAAATCTTCTATAACATACCATGTCAACAACGACATCTTTTTTGAACACTTGGCGAAAGTCGAAAGCCAATCGGGCAACCCTGACCACTGCCTCCGGATCATCGCCATTAACGTGAAAAATCGGAGCCTGGATCATCTTGGCCACATCAGTGGCGTAGGTACTGGAGCGCGCTTGGTCCGGATTGGTGGTAAATCCGACCTGGTTGTTGATGACCAGGTGTACCGTTCCACCTGTCCTGTACCCAACCAGCTGAGATAAATTGAGAGTCTCCGCTACCACACCTTGTCCAGCGAAGGCGGCGTCACCATGTATGAGTAAAGGAAGAACCGAGAAATTACCTCTATCCCCGATGATATCCTGCTTTGCCCTCGCCATACCCTCCACAACCGGGTTCACCGCCTCCAAGTGAGACGGATTGGATGCAAGGCTGACTGTAATTTCCTTACCCGACCGCGCTTCAAATCGGCCCACCGCACCTTTGTGGTACTTAACGTCCCCAGAACCCTGAACCGTGGTGGGATCGAGGTTGCCCTCGAACTCTTTGAAAATCTGGCCGTACGACTTGCCAACGATATTAGCTAAAATATTGAGTCGGCCGCGGTGTGCCATTCCTATCACTACTTCTTCGAATTCGTTGTCTGCGCACTTTTGAATCACTTCATCGACGAATACTATGCCAGATTCGGCACCCTCAAGACCAAATCGCTTTTGGCCTATGTACCGAGTATGAAGAAATCTTTCAAACGCCTCAGCTCCATTAAGACGCGAAAGTATGTGCCGCTTCTCGCCGCCATCCAGATCATCCGAGACACCCTCAACCTGACCTTGGATCCATTTCTTCTGCTGAGGATCCTGTATATGCATGTACTCAAATCCGACTGTCCGGCAATAGGTGTCGCGGAGCACTGCCAAGATCTTCGAAAGCGCCATCTTCTCCTTGCCAGCAAAACCATCAGTAAAGAAGATGCGATCCAAATCCCAAACAGTCAAACCATAGGTAAATGGATCGAGCTCGATTGGAAAGGAGGGCTTCAAAATCCCAAGAGGATCCAGATCAGCCATTAAATGTCCGCGAACCCGATAGTTGTTTATAAGAGTATGAACTCTGACCTGCTTGGCGATCTTGGAAAAATCGGAATCTCCCACCGAACTGTCATCCTGCCAAACAACCGGTCGGTCGATTACGCCGATAGAGTTGAACACATCGTCATAGAAGCCATGCATTCCGATCAGCAGTTCGTAAATACGGGCAAGAAACAGTCCCGACTCCGCACCCTGAATGACACGATGGTCATATGTGGAAGTTATAGTAACCGATTTGGAAACACCCAGTTCGGCTAGGACGGCAGGGTCAGCCGAGGCCAATTCCGCTGAATATCCCAGAGAACCGACTCCAATGATCACGCCCTGACCAGCCATCAGCCTCGGAATGGAATGCTCGGTTCCAATTGTGCCGGGATTAGTCAGAGATGCGGTGGCGCCAGAAAAATCGTCGGGTGAAAGTTTGTTGGTTCGGACTTTTCTAATCAGATCCTCGTAAGCATTTAGAAATTGTGCGAAATTGTGCGACTCCGCGCCCCTGATGACAGGGACAAAAAGACTCCTGCTGCCATCGGGCTTCGCTACATCGACCGCAATTCCGAGGTTTATCGAAGGTGATTTTATGACTCCCGGATTTTTCTTACCGTCTGCATTGGCCACAAATACTGAATTCATAGCCGGAACGGCCTTCATCGCCTGGACAATTGCAAATCCGATTAGGTGGGTAAAGCTGACTTTACCTCCACGCACTCTCGCAAGTTGATTGTTGATAATTGTCCTGTTGACCTCAAGCAGCTTTGCAGGAATGGTCCGCACCGACGTGGCGGTTGGAACAGTTAACGATATCTCCATGTTCGCCACGATCTTTGACGCTGCGCCACGAAGAATCTTTGCACCTTCGGGCTGGCCTTCTGTAAGATTTGGCAAAGGTAAAACTTCCGGCGGCGCCGTTCCGTCCCCGTTACTCTTAATTTCGACCAATGGGAACGTTTCGCCGACTATTTCGGCAGCCCCAGCCGATGAAGCCGTCTGCGACCTGGAACTTGTTTCAGGCGTGGCCAGTTGAGAGGAAGCCTCTATAACTTCTTCGTTTGCTTGTGCCACCTGCTCTGAGATAGGCTTGTAATCTGCAAAGAACTCCTGCCAGCTCGGAGACACTGAACCTGGATCATTCAGAAATTGCTCGTACATTTCATCTACGAGCCATGCATTAGGACCAAAAGCCCCATAAGTTAACGATCTATTATTTGGCATGAGCTTAGAGGTAACCCACCTTTATAAAGTATTTAGACCTGAAATAACAGGCTAGTAAGACCTAGCTTAAAATCACCTAAATTATCCTCGTCACAGGCAAATATTTGTGACGACTATGCTGCATGCAATTCGGCTCCGACCGCTATAGGAAGCTAACTCGTTTGTATAGTTGGGTACTCAGTCAAAGCTACTTGGAACCGATTGAATATCTTTGCCAATGTAATAAACTACCCTGGGAACCGGGTAAGAACTACAAAGGAGCCCCAGGGAACATTCGGTAAAGGGCCGCCTTGACTTCGAACCACGAAGAAGCTCCGAAATGCCCTTAGTACACTGATTGGAAAACTATTTGCGGCAAAATGCCGTAGATTTTCCGATTCGCGGGGAAGGACTCTCTTGAACATCAACTTGCAAGCCTGGTTCAAACTGCGCTTGTGCAATGAGACCACAGGTTCCTAACGTGCTTCCACCCGACCAAGACCGTTCAAACAATCAAATAATGATTGGATCAGATATACCAAGGATTACTCCTATTTTACTGACAGGTAATAAGCAAACTCATGATTGGCCCCGAATTCTTCTTGTACATGGAACAATGGATCGGGCAACCTCGTTCAAAAGAGCGGCTAAGCATCTCAGCGGCTATGAGGTGATCTCATACGACAGACGCGGATATGCAACCTCGCCATTCCAGGACATCAACGGTATGCCGAAAAAGGTCAGTTGGCAGATTCATCTCCGGGATCTGACCGAAATTGTTAATGAGAAGCCGACCGTAGTATTTGGACATTCCTACGGGGGAACCTTGACGCTTCTAGCCGCCGAGCGTCGCGTTGAAAACTTACTCGGCCTGGTGGCTTTTGAATCCCCTCTGTCATGGATACCAGGATGGTCGACGTGGTCAACTAATTCTGCGGACCCTTCGGAAGCAATCGATCTTGAGTGGGCCAAGAAACAAGCCAAGGGATTCATGATCTCCATGATTGGTGAGGACAGCTGGAGGAGGTTGCCTCCCTCAACCAAACGAAGCCGCGAAATCGAAGGAATAACGATGTTGTCTGAAATGAGTTCAATGTCTCATCTCTCCCCAGTTCTCGATCCCTCGCAAATAAAGGTCCCCGTCATAATCGCGCGTTCGGAGCAAGCACCCGAAAGACACGTAAAAGGTTCGGATTATCTGGCAAATACCATACCTGACTCCCAGATAAGGATCGTTTCAAATACAGACCATGGAGTGCACCTGAAAAGACCTGAAACGGTCGCGGAACTGGTTCGTGAAATTATCGCCCGCTTGTGAATTATTAACCAGATAAAACCCAACTGCAACACGAAATTCTCCTATCGAATCCAAAGTATGGAATCGACATAATTTCATATTTTCAGATTGTCTATTTCACTTAAATAGAACCGCCAACAACGTTATGAAAAGCTAAGCATCGACGGACTGCAAAAGTGCGATTGAAAAACAGCCGACAATACACCTTCCTTTAGATTTGATCGCTGCCCGCATTTCGGACACGCAACGTTGAAATGATGAACTAAACTAAACCCAGGTATCCCCTAGAAAAGTATGCGTTGGAATTGCTTACAGTCCAACTCCGGGAATTTCGGGTAATCCGGCTTGATCAACAGGCCAGAATCTTAGTTTGCGGTGGCGATAGGATCACCGCCGTAAACTGCGGTTAATATAGCCTTGCAACACCTGACCTCGTCAAATTCCAGAGTGTCGAACGATCTTAGAAATGCCACTATGTCTCAACTGGTTGACCAATAAAACAGCTTTGCCCAATGCTGAGTGACCGCGACGGAGGAAAAGCCATGAAAGTTCTAGTAAGTGGGGCAAGCGGGTTAATCGGCGCATCGGTTGTAGCTGAACTTACTTTTGGCGGCCACGAGGTCTACTCCTTGGGTCGTTCCACCTCCAGCGATCCCAGAACTGTCAAATGGGATCCCGACAACCGCATTGGAACCTTGAAAGCCATTAGTTCCCTGGACGCGGTGGTGCACCTGTCGGGAGAATCCCTTGCCAATAAGAGATGGACGCGACAGCAGAAAAAGAAGATTGTAGATAGTCGTTTGATCGGCACCGATCTCTTGATTGAAATGGTGAAAGAGGCAGATCTCAAGCCTGAAACTTTCATCTCTGCTTCGGCTATTGGCATATACGGGAATCGAAACAGCGAGACCCTGACAGAGACCTCACCACCAGGAAGCGGGTTTTTAGCATCACTGGTCGCAGATTGGGAACAACGGGCAGAGCGAGCCAAAGTAATTGCCAAGCGTGTTGTGTTCCTTCGCACTGGAATTGTCCTGTCGAATTATGGCGGCGCGTTAGCCAAGCAATTGCCACTTTTCAAATACGGTCTGGGAGCCTCTATGGGCCGCGGAAATCAATACATGAGCTGGATCCATCTGGAAGATGAAGTTCGTGCGATAATTTTTGCGCTAACCAACACTGATATTTCTGGTCCCGTCAACCTGGTTTCCCCCGACCCAGTCACCAACCTGGAGTTCTCCAAAAAAGTTGCCACGGCGCTCGGAAAACCGTTACTTTTTAAAGCCCCAGCCTTAATCCTGGAATTGGCGCTCGGAAAAGAGTTTGCCGAGGAGATGTTACTAAGCTCACAGCGGGTTACACCGACCATTTTACAAAACGCCGGTTTTGAATACCAGTTCGGCGACCTTGAAAACGCATTGTCAGATCTTTTGAGATGAATGCCGGGTGGTCATGAGAAAACCAAAAATACGGAAGGACTTTCTTAGAACCAGATTCAAGCGCGTTCTAAAGATGTCTACCCTCACTGCAAGGATTGCTGCAACATATTTGACCCTCAAATCGAGAACGATATTCTCGAATGCATCGCGCAAAGAGGAGCTGAACCGGGAATTCGAAATCAAGAGCGCCAACCAGGTGGTTGAAACCCTTGGCCAGATGCGCGGCGTCATGATGAAGCTCGGCCAGATGGCTGGCTATCTCAACGATGGCTTACCCGAAAATGTGAAGACAACCTTAGGAGCTCTATACAACAGTGTTCCTCCGATGAGCAGAGAACTGGCAGAAAGCACCATAGAAGCCGAATTAGGGGCCCGGCTCGGAGACGTGTTCGCCTCATTCGATCTTGACCCGATCGCCGCCGCATCCATTGGGCAGGTTCACCGGGCAATCACCAAATCAGGAAAGGCAGTAGCAGTAAAAGTACAGTACCCCGACGCCGCCAACACCATGGCTGCGGATTTAGCCAACACCGACGCAATGTCCCGAGTGATTGGACTGGCCTTTCCCAACATTGATACCAGAAGAGTTGTCAACGAAATCAGAGAGCGGATGCTTGAGGAACTTGATTACGAAATCGAAGCGAGAAATCAAAGCTTGTTTTACAACTACTACCGGGGCCATCCGTTTATTCATATCCCCCGGATATATCCGGAACTGTCGAACAAGAGGTTACTCGTCACTGAACTGGTTACCGGGAGCAGTTTCGACGAAGTCCTGGCCTGGCCTGTACAGGAACGCAATCTGGCTGCCGAGACAATTTACAGATTCGTGTTCGGATCACTTTACAGGATCGCAGCATTCAATGGCGATCCACACCCGGGCAATTACATTTTCCACAAATCAGGACGGGTGACATTTTTAGACTTTGGACTTACCAAGGTCTTTCAGCCGGCACATCTCTTTGTCTTCGAATCGATGATCAAAACCATTCTTATCCAACCCAATCCTGATGAATTTCGCAAAGTCATTGAATCCGCAGGCCTGATTCCCCCCGACTCCCCTTTGGCAACTTCAGAAATAGCAGAATACTTCCAGCACTTCTATGCCTTTCTCGCCTCGGAAGAGGAAGTGGAGCTTTCATCGGAATTTGCTTCCGCAATATTCAGACATACATTTGACGTTTCGTCCAGGATCTCCAAATTTATCGATGTGCCTGAATATTTCGTAATCATCCAAAGAATCAATCTCGGTCTTTATGCACTGCTGGCCAGACTTGGCGCCACGGCAAACTGGCGCAAAATTGCAGAGGAGATATGGACTTTCATCCAAGGTCCACCCGCGACAACCATGGGTGAACTCGAACAAAAATGGCTTCGGGACACCGGCAAACGCGGCTGAACTTGATTTCATTAATAATTGGATTCAAAGGTCCCGAGTACCCTGGTTCCTTTGGAATTCTCTTGTCAAATGAGTCAACCTGACAGCGGATATCATCGCAAACCCGCAACCGGATCCGTTCTGGCCAAAAAGGGTGTCAATGACCCCAGCTCAACGAATCTGCTAGCATCATGATCATACTCAGCAAGGGGATGCTGTATGCGCCACCTTTATCTTTTGCGGCACGGCAAATCACTTTGGAATAATCCCTCTGATTCAGATTTCACTAGACCGCTTTCAGAGAGGGGCCTACGCGACGCTTCGAAGATAGCCTCTTATATCAAAAGGGAAAATCTGCCAATCGAGGTAGTTCTTTGCTCACCGGCATTGAGAACCACTCAGACGTTGGAAGCCATTAAGCCCGTGTTGGAAAAAATCGCGGAAGTCATCATTGACGACTCCTTGTATACCTTCGATCCAGTCCATGT
>JABEUP010000004.1 GCA_013044365.1 Acidimicrobiaceae bacterium | reverse complement strand
ATTGGATTTTAGTGGCTTTCCCGGGCTTGACTGATCCCGGGATTGAAGTCAGGGGTCCCCGATCCGCTGAGGTAGGCTATTATCTCTGCGGCCGAGAGGAATACCTTCCTCCTTCACAGAGGAAACGGCGTCAGCCGTTTATGAATTCGAAGCCAAAACGACCTTTGACGCAAAGCATCCCGTGGGTAACATCATGGTCCAAAGGCGAAGTGACTTTTACAATTCTGTTGTCCTGGGCGTGTATTTCCAGATTGCAGCCAACTCCGCAGTATGGGCAAATGGTGCGGGTGACGCTTTGCTTAGATTCGTCCCACTTGTTTTCTTGCCTTAGGTCGTATTCGATTTTGAACATTAACGCATTAGTGGGACATACTGCAACGCAGTTACCACAGTAGACACATGCAGATTCTGGCAGCGGGACGTTGAATTCTGTGGTTATATGTGCCTCGAATCCGCGTCCTCCGACAGCAATGGCAAATGTATTTTGTGCATCGGTGCCGCATGCTTCAACGCACTTGTAGCAAAGTACACAGCGCGAATAATCTCTCATGTACTGGTCATTGTCAATCTTTGCCGGTTCGGCGACAGTTGCGGCGGATCTGCCATCGGTCTTGTGATGGTGTCCAGCATGAGTTGTTTCCCGCTTCCAAAGTTTGGAAGGCGCAGACAGGGGGCCAAACCGCTCCTTATCTACCTGGTATTTAGCCATCCAGTCCGCCAACTCTGCAGAGACAATGGACATGTCAACCGAAGAGGCCAGTAGTTCCAGAACCATTTTGCGGCTGTTGCTTACCCTGTCTGAATCAGTCCGGATCACCATGCCCGGCTCGATCTTGCGCGAACAGGACGGGACTAGAGTTCGGGAACCTTCAACTTCGACCATACAAAGTCTGCAGGTATTTACTGGTGTGAGATTTTCCAGATAGCACAAGGTGGGTATGTCGATTCCCTGGTCCCGGCAGGTTTGCAAAATGGTGGAACCCTCTGGCGCAGTCACCTCTGTATCGTTTACTGTGATTTTCACCGCTCTTTGGATCGAGACAGATGTTCCATTACTCATTTCGCGTTCCCCATCTCTAAACCAGTCCAAGTTTGAAAGCGGACTCCACTGCGTTGGACGCGGTTTGGCCGAGGCCGCATATCGATGATTCCCTCATTACTGTTCCAACGCTGGCTAATAATGAAAGCTCTTCAGATCTGGTGCCGTGTGTGGCCTTGCCCACCACTCTCGCCAGCAACTCCTCCTGACGGACAGTCCCTACCCTGCATGGTACGCATTGGCCGCACGACTCTTCCCGGAAGAACTGAGCTATTCGGAGAACGACGAGGTCCATGTCGGCATCACCGTCAAATACCATTACGACACCCGAGCCAAGGGTGGCTCCTCTGGTTCGCACCGTTTCGAATGATAGGGACATGTCGAG
This sequence comes from Acidimicrobiaceae bacterium, assembly GCA_013044365.1. Taxonomy (GTDB): domain Bacteria; phylum Actinomycetota; class Acidimicrobiia; order Acidimicrobiales; family Acidimicrobiaceae; genus SCQM01. The sequence continues at coordinate 20,174 of JABEUP010000004.1, read as the reverse complement.
TTGGTCTGGACCAACGAAGGATCCAGCCGCACCTCCAAGGAGTACCGTTTTCAAAGTCTTACCTGATTTAATTCCTCCAGCCAGATTGAGCAGGTCTCCCAGTTTGATACCAAATGGTGCTTCGTATAGGCCTGGATTGTTCACGCTTCCAGATAAGCAGAACAGCCTCGTTCCGGTTGATTCCGGGGTACCGATGGAGGCGAACCGAGTACTGCCGATCGAAAGGATTTCGAGGACGTTAAGTAGCGTCTCCACGTTGTTAACGCCAGTTGGCTTGTGGAACAGGCCCGCCTGTGCCGGAAATGGCGGCTTGTTCCGCGGCTCAGCCCGCTTGCCTTCAATGGAGTTAAACATCGCGGTTTCTTCCCCGGCGATATAAGCTCCGGCGCCCCTGCGGATTTCAATGTCGAAATTGAATCCGTGACCCATGATGTCGGTTCCCAATAGGCCTTTGTTTCTTGCCTGAGCTATAGCGTTGGCAACTCTTTCCTCACCGAGCGGATATTCTCCGCGAATGTAAAGGTAGCCCTTTTCACATCCAGTGGCATAACCAGCGATTGTAAGACCTTCAATAACAGAAAATGGATCCTGCTCCATAATCACCCTGTCTTTGAAGGTGCCAGGCTCTGATTCGTCGGCATTACAGACGAAATAGTGAGGTCTGACCGGATTGCGGGCTACTGCGTCCCATTTGACAGCAGTAGGGAAAGCGGCACCACCCCGTCCCAGTAGTTTCCCATCCTTTATCTCTCTGATTACATTGTCGGAACCCATGTGGAGAGCTGTTCTAAGCGCTTCATATCCGCCGTGGCTGCGGTAAGAATCGATCGACGTCGGATCTACAATTCCGACTCTCTTGAGCAGTCTCAGGCCAGACGGATCGGACTCCCGCTGAGGAACCCTCGCAGTGTCAGTGCTATTCCACTCGCCAATCGGTTTTTTAATTGATTCAGAAAGTGTATTGGCAGTTACCGGTGCCACCAGGATCTGGCGATGTGCTTTACCTGTCCGCTGTATTAGTGCGGCGGAGCCCTCTTCGCATCTGCCGAGACAAGGGCTGCGCACCCACATAACGTCGCCCGTGGCATTGTCCGGATCACCGAACAGCCCGCTCATCGAGGCAGCTGGATCGGAGTTGTTAGCAGCTCTGCAGGCGATGTCGTCGCACATATGGATAACAGTCGGCGGTGTCTTTTCAAGCGAAAAGAGCGCATAGAAGCTCGCTACGCCGTAGGTCTCTGCAGGTGGAACGCCCAGTTGAAGGCTTAGGTAGTCCAGTGCGCCATGACTGAGCCAGCCTATTCTTTCCTGAATGGCGTGGAGGGCAGGCAGCAGTAGTTCCTGGTGCCCTCCTTTGTTGTCAAAGGGTATTCCGAGTCCGTTTGATGATACTTTGCCGTTTGTGCCAATCGTGCCGTGTATTTCCAAATGCCCAATGACACTGTCAACGGCCTCTTTTTCTTCAGGTGATGCCGGCTTCCCCGATGTTTTCAGATCCATTAAGTTAATACCTCCATTTTTGAGGAGGATCTCTTTGTACCAGCCGAATCTACGATTTTTTCGATCCTTATTGCCGTAGCCTTGAACTCAGCAGTTCCTGATTTTGGATCCCAGGCATCGATGGTTAAAGCATTTGTGTCAACTTCGTCCGGGAAATGGAATGTCATAAATGCAAGTCCCCTACGGAGTGTTGGATCCGACAATACCGGTGCTTTAATGGTCCCCCGTCTGGATGATACCGAGACAATTTCACCATCTGCCAGCCCGTATTGCGCCATATCGTCCGGAGCCATGTTCAGGCTCTCCGGTCTGCGCAAAGGAGAAGCGAAGCCACCCGACTGCACGCCAGTGTTGAATGAGTCAAGCCGCCTGCCGGTGGTAAGACGGATTGGGAATTCGTCAGTTAAAGTATCGATGGCTGGAACGAACTCGACCGGGGTGAACGGAGCAAGAGGTCCTTCTATCGGGTCCTTCCATAGTCGCCCATGAAGAAACATTGAACCGGGATCGTTCTCGTCAACACACGGCCATTGGATCCCCCCCAGTTCCTCCAGCCGTTTGTAGCTCATGCCAGCATGAATCGGTGAAAGGCTGCGGAGCTCGTCCCACACTTCCTCGGCGGACGGATTCCCCCAATCGTGGCCCAGATTTCTTGCAATATCACATAGTATCTGGATGTCATTCCTGGCATTGCCTGGCGGGTCAAGAGCCTTGCGTACCCTTTGAACGCGCCTCTCACTGGAGGTAACTGTTCCTTCGGCCTCGACCCAGTTAGCTGCGGCTGGCAGCACCACTGTAGCAAGCTCGGCCGTCTTAGTAAGGAAGATGTCTTGAACTACCAGATGGTCAAGCCCCTCAAGCAGCTTGACGGCATGTGAAACATTTGCTTCAGACTGGGCTGGATTTTCTCCAATCACATATAGCGTGCGAAGCTCTCCGCGTTCCATGGCGTCGAACATCTGGGAAAGGTGCCATCCTCTTTTGGCCGGAATCTGCGTTCCCCATCGTGTCTCGAATCGCAGTCGCGCTCTAGTGTCAGTCTCGATATCCTGGAATCCGGGAAGCTTATTAGGAAGAGCTCCCATGTCCCCTCCGCCCTGGACGTTGTTCTGGCCTCTAAGCGGCACGATTCCCGATCCATACCGGCCGACGTGACCGGTCAGAAGAGCCAAATTTATCAAGGCAAAGACGTTGTCGGTGCCATTGTGGTGTTCGGTGATACCGAGCGTCCAACACAACTGTGCCCGCCCGGCTTTGGCATAGCCGTGTGCCAGTTTTCGTATGAGATCCGCCGGAACTGAGGTAAGCCTTTCACCTTCCTCCAAGGTGAAAGGCTCAACTGATGCCGCGTACTGGTCGAAACCTGATGTGGCCCGGTTGATAAATTCGGTGTTCAACAGTCCCGCGTGAATGATTTCACGGGCAACTGCGTTCGCCAATGCAATATCTGTCCCAACATCCAAGCCAAGCCAGGTATCAGCCCACTGGGCCGATGTCGTCTTCCTGGGATCAACGACGAAGAGCTTGGCCCCGTTGTGGATGCCCTTTAATACGTGGTGAAAATAGATTGGATGAGCCTCTCGGGCGTTTGAGCCCCAAAGGATAATAAAGTCAGACTCTTCCGCCTCATTGTACGAGCTTGTTCCGCCACCCGCTCCAAATACTGTCGCCAGACCGGCGACGCTGGGAGCGTGTCAGGTACGGTTGCAACTATCGATATTGTTGCTTCCCATTACGGTTCGAATGAACTTTTGAGCAATGAAGTTCAATTCATTCGTAGCCTTGGAGCAGCTGAACATTCCAAATGAGTTGGCCGCGCCCCTATCGATAGCCTTTTGAAAACCTCGCGAGGCCACATCAATTGCTTCGGCCCATGTTGCTGTGCGCAGCTTGCCTGATTCGCGTATAAGCGGTTCGGTTAGTCGCTCGTAATGCTTGCCCATTTGCACCACCATCTATAAATAGTTGGATCGTACAGCGATAATCTGTATCACTGGGATTCGTTTGCAACGATAGCAGACCTTCCCGCCATTGTTCAACGAATGTTCTAGTTTTACCACCGGCAAACTACATTTACTAGCTGCCCAGAATGTGGAACAGCCGGATATATGTGGTCGAGACCGGCGTCGATCCGGTGACCTCACGCTTTTCAGGCGCGCGCTCTACCAACTGAGCTACTCGACCCCAAACGGTTCTACCGTTAGCGGACCTGACGGGATTTGAACCCGCGACCTTCGGCTTGACAGGCCGACGTGCACTCCAGGCTGCACCACAGGTCCCAGTGAGCTAAAACTTGCTCCGGTAGAACCAAAAGCATAGTTACTCCAAAAGCAATTCTGGCACCCCCAACGGGATTTGAACCCGTGTTACCGCCGTGAAAGGGCGACGTCCTAGGCCGCTAGACGATGGGGGCAATCAGCAGCGAAGGAAAATCCTAATCGGTGATCTACTTCTTTCCGATTGAAATCCACTCAGAGCCGCCAGGAATATCTCTGACCTCTATTCCCAGGTGTGCCAGCTCCTCTCTAATTTGATCGGATTCGTCCCACCTCTTTTCCTCCCGAGCCTTAATTCTCAATTTGAGTGCCAGATCGACAAATGCTCCGAATGTATCTTCAGGGTCACTCGAACCTTTTATGGCCAATTCGCCGAGTTGCACAATCATCGATCGGAGAGCCGATGTGGCCTGCCCCATTTCGTCGGAAGGAAATGTTTCTGTCTGCCACTGCTCAATCTCAGCCTCCAGTGACAGGATCGCCTTGGTTGCGACCTCGGCGTTTCTTTCTGAAAGTGCTTCAGCAAAGGCGAGTTGCAACTTCTCAACTGTCACAAGAAGCGGGGAGACACCGTCGTGAGCTGGGACTTGGGATTCTCCGGTTTCGTCGGAAGTCCGGGACACCTGGAGGGAAGCCTGATTTGCGGTATTTTCTCTAAAAAATACATGGGTATCGATCAGAGACTGGAGAGGAATTTCTGTCCCGCTCTCAAAATTCACCTGGCGCCCTTGGTTTCTAATAGTGAAGGTGCCATTACCGGTTACTGAGACTTTGTCGGTGTCGAGATCAATAACAATGGCCGTATGTTCATCGATACCAAAGATCGATTCTCCGGGGTTCATCATGGATTCCATAAGCGTCAAGCGATCTTCACCCAGATAGCAGAAGCGTGTGTCATGATTGCCACCTTCGGTGTTATTGAAGTGCGGGATAATTGCACCCTTTATCCCAAATATGCCCAAAATGTCGAGTCCCTGAGCCCATTCTGGCTCTTCGCCGACCTTGTAGATCTCGTAAACGGGAATCGTGTGGCTTCCCAGGGTCAGAGATGCGGCACTTGAGAAGGTTATGATGACAGGACCCTTAACTAGTTTGTTGGCCAAAATCTTGGGAACCTGGGTATTCTTCCACTGCCTGAGTGCATAAGTCGGACTTCCGGGACCGGAAAATATAAAGTCTGCATTACTGAGCTTTGAAAAGAATCTCTCCTGGTCTAACCGGTCGATCAAGGCTGATCTGAACGAGGCTATCTCGGCCTCGACGTTCAATGATACTTTGAAATAATCGATTGCCTTGGCGGCGATGTCACCGGCGTTGCGTTGAAATCCAAATGGAGTGTCGAGTATGACACAAAGAGGTTTTTTCTTTGAAATTTTGGAGAAGTTCTCCCTGTGGGTTTTGACCATGGTGGGTGAAGTCTCGCCCGAACCCATGATTGTCAGAATTCTCGGAGATTCTGTCACGAGAAAATCCCCGTCGAAATTTCATTATGTAACAGATCTGACAATTGCTTGGGATATTGCGCGTGGATGTCATGGTCGGCTGGATTGAACCAGACAATCTTCGAGTTCTGCACTACCTCGGATAGCCTTTCCAACCCGGCCGTTTTCTCGCGATCCCGAACAGGGTCTCCGCCAGCGGGTACGAACAAAATCGGAACCCGCAACCTTGAACAGACATCAAATGGGTTATGTTGCCAAAGATGCCACAATATTTCCAGATGCCGATCACGGCTAAGCCAAGGCCTGAATGTACCGTCCGGCAGCTTCTCCATATTTGCCAAGACTCCCTGTACCGCCTGTTCCGACCAGTCTGGATGGTTGGACCGGATCAGTGATTCGAAGCGGTCCCATGGGATACCAAGCATGTTTGGAGGAGCGAGAATATAACTGCACTCTGCCCATTCGGGGAATTTTTCCGCCAGTGCGGTTATGCCGCCGTCAACCGCCACCACTCCTTTGACAAGTTTCGGGTAGAAGGCGGCAAATGATTCCACCACTGAAGCGCCCCAGGACTGTCCAACAACGACGGGCTCTGAATCCCAGGAGTTGTCTTTGAGATAGTTGACTACTTTTGCCAGATCATGTGAGAGCGTGGCGAAATCGTAACCAGCTTGTGTTTTTTCGGATCGTCCATGACCCCGTTGGTCGACTATGGCAACTCGGTGTCCGAATTTGTTGAGTTCTTCGGCAACGCCGTCCCAGAGACGTGCATTTGAGGCTAAACCATGTACCAGTAGGACGCCTTCTTGGTCGCCGTCAAGTATGTCTACCACAAGATGGCAATCGTCACTGACTTTCACAGACGCGGTGTTCATGGTATCTAAAACCTCAATTACCCTACAGGTATTTCCTGACTTGAAGATTGGTCAGAACTTGCCGGCAACCTAGTTTAATAATTCAATTCGATTGTGCGTGGCTGAAAGCAGCAAATGGTCAACCACTCTCTGGACCATAACCGATGCTGAAAGCGGTCTCAACGGTGTGGCACGGCCATTGATCAAGTCACAAAAGTGGTTGACCATTTCCAGGTAACTATTTGCTGGTTTCGTTTTGAATTTTTGCATTTTCCCGGTCTGGTCACTTACTTCAAAAAGATTGTCATCTATTGTCGGGGTAAATGCATTGGTAAGGCTTATCCTGCCTTTTTCAAAAGTGACACGGAGGTACTGGCCTTCGCCAGAAACAAATGAAGAGAAGATAGTCGCAGTCATTCCGTCCCTGAATGTCAACAGCCCGGTAAAACTCTCGTCAACTCCCGTTGAGGAATAACTGGCTTGCCCGTAAACCGAATGGGGAAGTCCCCCTGCGGCTTGGAGTATGGGCGAAATAAGATAGATTCCCACATCACGAAGTGAGCCGCCGCCCATTTCCGAATTCCAGCGAAAATCATTTTTTCTTTCAAGGTTTCCCGTGAAGCCCGCATATATATTTCGGACTCGGACCGCGTCTCTTGCTGACACTACCTTCATCAGTTCTTGATCCCTGGGGTGATAATGAGTCATGTACGCTTCCATAAGAACTCTCTGAGTGGAATTCGCCAATTCAGTGAGTTCGGTAGCTTCTTTTCCCGACATTGCCAGAGGTTTTTCACACAGGACATGCTTCTGGTGCGAAAGTGCGAACTTTACGGCTTCAGCGTGGAGCGCATTGGGAAGGGGTATATATACGGCATCAACATTTTTGGCGCATATTAGGTCCACGTAGTTGTTGTAAATGTCTACGCCCCGGCTGAAACCCAATTTCTTGTCGTTTCTCGACGCCATAGCCACAAGTTCGGCCTTGTGCGATTCTAGAATAGCTGGGATAACTGCCACTTGGGCCACATGAGAGCTGGCGCCTATCACGCCTATTCGAATTCTTGAAGCCCCCCTGGCGTTACGTTTGCTATTTAACATGAAACCTCACTTAGCGGCACATATTCCGAGTTGGTGGTACTTGAGAGTTGGGCAGCTTCCAATACTGCGATTACCTCTGCCGCAGATTCCGGTTTGACGGCAAGCGGCTCTCCCAACAGGAGATGATTTGCGACGTTATTATGAAATGCGAACTGTTGCGGCTTGGCCAAGGGAAGTGATTCTTCTATCAGACCACATTCACTCTCATACCTAGAGAGTTTCATTGTGGCCGGGGCCTCTGCGTGATGGTACTCGTGTTCCTGGTAACCGAGTGGCAAACTTACCTTTTCCTCAATAATAGGTCGATAGTTGCCAATAATAGTTCCAAAACTTCCCTGAATGAAGTATTTCGGCTTTCTTATGGCAGCGATGTCACTTTGGAAAAACTCCGCTTCGCGCCCATCTTCCCATATCATGTGGACACGGACCTGGTCCACGTTGGTAACGTCGTGCCAAACGCGCTTGTGCTGGGTGGCACTTACCTTGACGGGTGCGCTCCCGTAAAGCTGGATTATCCAATCGATATGGTGGGATCCCCAATCGAAGACTGCGCCGCCTGAGACCGATTCTTCTGAGTGCCATGCCCGGCACGGATGCTCAAATCCACCTACGAAGGTTTCTATATTGAAAAGCTCTCCGATCTTTCCATCAGCCACTGCCTGGGCGATAGCACGAAAGTCCCGGTCCCATCTGCGATTTTGATTTACGCTCAGCATGCGGTCCACAGCCTTGGCCTTGGCGATTAGCTGCTGGGCATCTTTTGAAGTCAGGCACATTGGTTTTTCGGCAATCACATGTTTCCCGGCGTCGAGCATCGCCAACGCAATCCCGGTATGACTTACCGGGGGGGTGGCAATAATCACTATGCCAACGCGGCTGTCCTGGGCCAGATCCTCTGTGGTGCGGTAGGTGTGAACATTTGGAAACTCCGCTTCGGCGGCTGCGCGGCGTTGGGGGTCGCTATCGGCCACCGCAACCAGATCGAGGCCAGCCACCTCAGATACTGCCCTACTGTGATAATTACCCATACCGCCGCCGGCGCCGTAACCTATGATGCCGACCCCGAGCGGGGCTGAGGCCTTCCAATCACTGCGTCGTGTTACGGTGGTCGCAGATCTCCTTATGACGGCCATTAGGTGTGCGGAGGAGTGGCTAGACGTCGGGCGGAAACCAATTGTGCAGATCGTCGAATCTGGGAAACGCTTAATTGCCGCTGCAATCTGGTCACTGAAGGCAACTGTGGCAGACAGAATTGGTTCGGAGCCGTCGTGTAGCTTAAGCGGGGTCAGAGTGCCTACCGCCGCAAATTCCATAGGCAATCTCTGTGTCAGCAAAGATGATCCTTGAATTTTCAAGAACCATTCACCCTCAGGTTTGCTATTGAGAGGAGTGGCACCAGCGAGCTCTTGCCAATTGTGGGTAAGACCTGCCTCTGGAATACCGAGGATTATCAGATTAGTACCTTTTTGTACAGCCTGCCTTATGACTTCAAAGTCGCTTTCGGAATCGAAACTGAAGTCTTCTCCGAGAATTATTGCCTCGCATGCGCAGATCTCACCCAACTCAAGCGGCTGAAACACGAAGCGGATATCCGCGGAGCCGGAAAACGTGGTTCGGATCATTTTTGCAGTGTTTTTGTGTGTTTTGAATCCGATAGCCAAGACTCTGTTCGAAACTGGGCTCATGGGCACAATGTCCTTAATCTCGGTAAATTATACAACTGGTTCGGTACTGCTCTCATTCTGCGTGTCCCAAGTCGAGAGGATTCGGGAAACGGAAACGCCTGAAAGCATCTTTAGCATCTAGAAATCAGCGCTGGATCTCTTCAATCAAAACTCCCTGCAGATATGTAAGCAAATCATAAACCACGTAGCCTTCATAATTAGGTTCGTTCTCTTCCGGAGTGGCATGTTCCTCGCTAATATCAAGGGCAGTCCCGAGAATCAGCCGCATGTCATTTAGCGCACACATCCATGCAAGTACTTCGTCTTCGGTTAGTTCCGGCTTGGACAAACTTTTTTCGAATACCGCAAGGCTATCTCGGTGATGGTTGGTGAGAGGTTCCCTGGTCAGGTTTTGATAGTCCATCTCCATTTCAGGAGAATTCCGGTATGCGACGGGAAAGATTCGTTGTGCTGTCGGAGAGTTATCCTCAATGTGGGACAAGGTCAGTTCTTTGAGATCCCCAAGAATCTGACGTACCTGGGGGTGAAGATCGACCTTAAATTTGTTCTCTTGAATTTTTTTGATCTCTCGTGTGGACATTTTCAGTCCTGTTCTATTGTGGCCCACAGGCCATATTCGTGCAACCGGTATGCATCCAGTTCAACTTTTTCCCTATCCCCCGAAGCAACTACGGCCTTACCGTTAGTGTGAACCTGCATCATTAGGGCATGGGCTTTTTCCTGTGAATAGCCAAACAGCCTTATCAGTACCCACGTTACATAGGTCATCAGATTGATGGGATCGTTCCAGACAATAACCTTCCAGGGCCGATCATCCTCAAAAATGCTAGACGGAAGATCGATCTTTTCGATTACAGGAGTGGTTTGCAGCCTGCCTGTCATTTTTGTAATCCTAAATTAGGCATTGGCCAGATTTGACTTTATTCCGTTGCCCTCAAAGGGCGATGGCGTACCTTCCCCCGGTCTTGAAAAGAAACCGAGATAGTGCCAGATCATCAATATCCAGACTAGTGTCGCACCTGCGATATGGAATCCCACTAGAAGGACCGGTAGTTTGGTGAAGTATTGTATGTATCCCAACGATGCCTGGCTGGCCATCACCCAAAGCAGGGTTCTCCCCCTTTGCTGGACTTCATTAGGAGCCTTGGTGGCGGCCAGCAGGAACAGTGAAGCCAATGTCAACCCCACCAGGACCAGCACTGTATCGGAGTGAAGCTGGGCGACAGCTCTTAATGGAAACGGAAGGCGCGGAGATATCGTGCTACCTGAGTGCGGTCCACTTCCGGTTACCGCGGTGCCAACCATAAGCACTATCACCAAGTTTGCAATCATCAGCCTGCCCAACCAAATCGTCTCTGCCGAGACCATCGGCACAGCTTTCCTATCCGAGGTGACTGCCCGTTTGTAGAGCACCATCGAATCGAGGACAATTGCCAGGGAGAGCAAGAAATGGGCCATAACGAATGGTGGTGCCAGCTTTTCGAGAACCGTGATCCCACCCAAAATGATTTGGGCGATAAGACCAAGAATCATTCCGAATGAAAGCCATGCCAGATCTTTTCTGAACGGTTTGCGAAGAAATGCGGCTGCGACAGCAAGCATCACAGCCACGGTCATCAAGATAGTGATGACGCGATTGACGAATTCTACCATTGGGTGGAATGATACCTGTGCGACAAACTGCTGACCTTGGCAAGTCGGCCAGTCCGGACAGCCAAGCCCAGAGCCGGTAAGCCTGACGGCTCCGCCGGTAACGATAATCACCGATAGGCCTATAAGGGCAAATAAGGCAAGCTTTCGAAACGCGGATGGCGAAATACTAAGTTTTTGCGTTTGGAGTAATGACACCGACTACATGATAGACGACGTCGACTGTTTATCTCTGGGCAGACTTACTGATCCCATTTGAAGGTTTTTGATGCAATGACGGGGGCGGCAATAGCCCAGATAACCAAATTGAGCCAAACCCAAACTGGGATATTGCCTCCAACTCCAACTGATTGATACAAGGCCTCAGAAAGTGCAGCAGCTGGCAGCAGCCGAGCGAAGGTTTCAAGTGCGCTGGGCAATGCGGATATGGGCATGATTATCCCCCCTATGAATAGGAGGACTAAATATATGCCATTAGCAGCTCCGATGATCACTTCTGATTTCATCGTTCCCGCCATGAGCAACCCGATTCCTGAAAAGCCGGAGGTGGCTAAAATCACGGCGACAATGAAGTATAGGTAGTTTCCAACAGGATGCCACCCGAGAAGGACGCCGATGATCGCAAGAACCGCCAACTGGATCATCTCGACAACAAGTATCGATGTTATCTTGGCCAAAAGAAGCGCAGATCGGCCTAAGGGGGTCGTTCCTAATCTCTTCAGTACGCCGTAAGAGCGCTCAACCCCGGTGGCTATCGAGGTCGACACCATGCCAGTGGCCATGATTGCCAGGGTCATAGTGCCGGGAACAAGAAAATCAGTCGCCGAATGGGCGGTCTTGGGTAGAGGAAGCGCCTTGGTGAGGGAGAGCCCAACGAGTACGATGACGGGAATTCCGATTGTTACCAGGAGCGACTCACCTTGAGTGAGAGCCAGCCTGATTTCAGCTCTGGCTTGAGCCAGATATGGTTTCATCGGGATCTCCTGGATTTGCGGCCGAAGGAGGTGGGTTGTGACTCTGATTCTATCGGCTTGCCCGTCAATGCGAAAAACACGTCTTCGAGTGAAGATCTCCCGGCTCTTATGTCACCGACAATGATGTTCTTACCTGCGAGGAATGAGGTTAATCTTGCGACCAGGTCGGGTGTGGCTGGAGTGGAAACGAGGTATTCGCCCGCCCTTTCCTCGCTGACGATGGCGTCAAGCGCCCGTGACAATTCAGATAGGTTTATACCACTAGGTGCGCTAAAGCGTATATTGTCCCCACGTGACGCGCTCATGAGATCATCAAGGCTGCCGTCTGCAACGATTTTTCCGTTGTCCAAGATGAGTATCCGATCCGACAGACGTTGTGCCTCGTCGAGTTCATGCGTCGTAAGCAGGACACAACAACCTTGAGATTTCAAGTTTCTGATCACCTCGCGAACGGCAAGACGGCCTTCAGGGTCAATTCCGGCGGTCGGCTCGTCTAGAAAAACCACTTTTGGACTTCCGATTATTGCCAGAGCCAGCGAAAGCCGTTGCTTCTCGCCCCCGGACAATCTTCTGAATGGGGTCTTCAACGTCCCTTGAAGGTTGGTCAGCTCAATCAGATAATCGATTCTGAGTGGATTCTTGTAGTACCCGTGGAAGAGGTGGAGTGCCTGCAGCGGAGTCATTCTTGGGTAGATCCCCCCATTTTGGAGCATGACTCCAATGGACGAAGTCAGTTTCGGAAGATCTCTATAGGGATCGAAGCCGAGAACATTGACCGAGCCTCTCGATGGTTTTTTATAGCCCTCGACGGACTCAACCGTCGAGGTTTTCCCGGCTCCATTGGGTCCGAGGATGGTCGTCACCTCCCCGGAGTTTGCCTGAAATGATACTCCACCAACTGCAATTTTCTCACCATAGGCTATATATAAATCGTTAACTTCAATAGTTGCCACGTATTCAAGCTACCGTATTTAGAGAAATGTTAGATATTCGAATAGTCAGAGAAGATTTAGACAAGGTAAAGCAGGCGTTGGCAACCAGAGGAGTCGCGCCGGGTTTGCTTGATGAGCTATGGGATTTAGACCAGCAGGCTAGGACCGCATCCACCAAAAGAGATACGCTGCGGGCTGAAGTGAATTCAATTTCAAAAGAGATCGCACAATTGATGCGTTCAGGCGACACCGTGTCAGCCGGGGCTCTCAGGGATAGATCTCGTGCCATTGGTGATGAGCTTTCTGCCTTGGAGTCGAGGGCCGGTGAATTGGATGTGGAGCGTCGCGAGGCGCTTCTAAGAATCCCAAACCTTCCCTCCGAGGATGCTCCTGTTGGAGTCTCCGAAGCTGACAACCTGATCGTCAGATGGTGGTCTCCGAAGAGTGGAATGCAAAACGGATCTGAAATCAATTTGCCGGATTATGCCGATTACCAGAGAAAGCCTCACTGGGAAATTGGGAGCGAGCTGAAAATTCTCGATCTTGAGCGTGCGGCCAAGATTTCAGGTTCGATGTTTCCGATGTTCCGGGGTTTGGGCGCCACGCTTGAAAGGGCACTGACTTCGATGGCTCTCGATGCTCATTCAGATGCATTCGAAGAAATCCGTCCACCGACGCTAGTAAGAAGCGCGACAATGGTGTCGACTGGGCACCTTCCAAAGTTTGAGGAGGATGCCTACCGTCTGGAAAGGGATGACCTCTACGCCATTCCCACCGCCGAGGTCCCTCTAACTTCACTGGCAAAAGATGAGATCCTTCTTGAAGAAGATTTGCCTGTCCGTCTCAGTGCCTTCACTGCATGTTTCAGGCGTGAGGCAGGATCTGCCGGGAGGGATACCAGGGGGCTGTTGCGCTTGCATGAGTTTGACAAAGTAGAGATCCTTTCCTATGCCACTCCGGACCAGGCGGCAGATATGCATGCTGAACTTCTCAGACGTGCTGAGAGTTTGCTCCAGCGGCTGGGATTGACCTACCGGGTACTGGACCTTTGTACCGGAGACCTCGGCAACTCATCCAAGAGGACATTTGATTTGGAAGCCTATTCCCCCGGAACGGGTCTGTGGTTGGAGGTATCTTCTGTCAGCTGGTTCGGAGATTATCAGGCACGCCGCGCGAACATTAGATTCCGGAACTCAAAATCCAATCAGATTGAGTTCGTTCACACGCTAAACGGCTCGGCATTGGCATGGGCGAGAATATGGGCGGTCATTGTTGAGACTTACCGACAAAGTGACGGCTCAGTTACTATTCCGGAGGAGTTGAGGCCCTATATGAGAAACCTGGAGAAGATACCTTCTCCTTAGATTTTCCGGGGAAGTCAACTGTTGAAGGCGATGCTGCCGAAGGGCCGTGCCGCTAATGACGGAACTAATCAGTTAGATGTCGTCCGCTCGGTCTCTTTCAGACACTTTCTGCAGGTGCCAATCACTGCGAAGTGATTCATTCGGACCTTAAAGTGATAATTGTCCATCAGGTCTTTCCCGAGCCGGGTAAAAAGTCTGGAAGGCACTTCTTCGACGGAAGAACACCTCTCGCAAACAATATGCTGATGGGCGTTGTCGGTCAAATGGTATACCGCTCTTCCGTGGCCCAGGTGGACGTGGTCGACAACACCGAGTTTCTCAAGCGCATCAAGGGTTCGGTAAACAGTGGAGACATGGATCTCGGGGGAATCTGCCTGAACCAGATTCAACAAGTCCTCTGCGGTGACATGAGTCCGGGCAGTGACAAGAGCCTGAAGCACCGACTTTCTGGCATGCGTAATTCTTCCGCCTGAAAGTCTTAGATTTTGGATCGCGGCATCCATTCGTTCCATCAGTATTTTTGATCTTCGAATCGGTATCCAAGCCCTCGGATTGTGGTGATCAACTTCGGGTCGGATGGGTCTGTTTCGATCTTTGACCTTAATCTTTTAACGTGGACATCTAAAGTTTTGGTATCTCCAGAGTAATAGGCGCCCCAGATCCGGTCGATGATTACATCCCTGGTTAAGACGTTCCCGGCATTGTTCATAAGGAGCTCAAGCAGCTCGAACTCTTTGAGGGGGAGCTTGACCAGCTTGTTTCTGACTGAAACTTCATGGCGTTCGGGATCAAGGAAGACCTCTCCCTGCTTGATGATTTTTTCCTTGGTGCTGGCTTGAACCTCTTCCCCCTGGCGCCGGCGCATGACTGCACGAATTCGGGCTACAAGTTCTCTCATGCTGTAGGGCTTTGTCACATAGTCATCCGCTCCGACTTCAAGTCCGACGACGGTGTCAATCTCCGCTGACTTGGCAGTCACCATTATGATCGGTACCTGGCTGGTGGTCCGTATTGCCCGGCAAACATCAATTCCCGACATTTTCGGTAGCATCAGATCCAGGAGAATCAGGTCAGGGTGTAACTTTTCAAATAATTCAAGTGCTTCCTGCCCGTCCCGCGCAACTCTTACGGTAAATCCTTCGCGGGTAAGGCACCGGTTTAATGCTTCGATAAAGGACTCTTCATCCTCCGCCACCAATATGGTCATCTCTGCATTAGTCACTGTTTCTCACCTTCTGACAGAGGCAGGCGCAATGTGAAAACTGAACCGGAGCCCTCGCGGGACTCGACGAACACATTACCATTGTGATTGTTGGCGACGTGCCTGACTATTGAAAGCCCAAGGCCTGTTCCACCGGTGGCCCTTGAACGAGCCTGATCAACTCTATAAAATCTCTCAAAAATTCGCTCTAAGTCACGGCTGGGAATACCGAGGCCCTGGTCTCTTACCGCGATATCGACTGTTGAGCCGTCATTGGTGATTTCCACCCAAATTTTGGAGCCATTTTCCGAGTATTTCACCGCGTTATCCAAAAGGTTGTAAACGGCGCTCATGAGTTCCCGTCTGTCGCCGGAAACAAAGCTTGGCGTATTGGCTTGAGTCTGCTCGATTGTCACGTGCCGTATTTCAGCGCTTGGCCCAATCCTATTTACTGCCTCGGTAACCATCTTTTCCACTTCGACCAGTTCCGGAGCATGGGTATCCTCGGATTCAATTCGGCTCAAGTCCAGAAGATCGTCGATGATTCTTCCAAGCCTGAACGCCTCATTTTGGATTCTGATTGAGAGTCGTTTGGCAATATCCAGATCATCCTCAGAACTAAGGGTTTCTGCCAGAAGACCCATTGCGCCAATAGGGGTTTTTAGTTCATGGCTGACGTTTGCTACGAAGTCACGCCTAACCTCATCTAGGTGCTTCTTGTCTGAAATGTCTTCAAGTATCGCAATGACTCCAATGGTAGTCTTGCCAGATTTCAGGGCATCGGTACGAATTATATAGCTGCGTTTCGGAGGACCGTATATCTCTAGTGAACGTTCGGTCATTGTCCCAGCTTTGGCTAGTGTAAGAAGCTCGTCAAATGCCCTCGCCGCCAGGGCATCCTGATGGCGACCTTCAAAAATTGAACTTGCAACCTTGTTTCTTATCAGTACCTCCCCTTCAGCGGAACATATTGTTATTCCCTGGGGGATCGAATCGAGCGCCTGTAGAAAAAGCTGGATTTCAGATGGAAGGCCCGTTCGGGAGCCGTGCGATGACGATGTTTGTCGTCTCTGGTCGAATGGATTGAGTGCCGGGAGCGCGCTTGGATGCCGGTTCGCGTTATTTTCGGTGCTGCTATCGAAAGTTTCACGCCATTTGAATGGATGAAACCTGTTGGACCAGTACAAGGAGATGGCAAAGCCGATCGCAATCCCGACTATGAGCAGAAGAATCAGAATAAAGGTTTGCATAGCGCTTCAAGCGACATAGTAGCGGAGATTGGAACGTTTTTACTTATTCCCCGAGGTTCTCAGTCGTCCGCAAGCTTTTTAACGCCCTTTTCTTCCTTGAAACACTGTACTACTATTGGTTTCCCCACCCCATGAGTTGATTACGTGTCAATCAGAGGTGGAAATGTATTCACTGGTTTCGATGCCGATTTTTCTTGGCGATGTCTCGCTCTCACCTGATCCCTCACTTTTGCCCGGAGGTTCCGCGCTTCAGACACTTACAAACGGGATCGGCGGGTGGGCACTGATCATAACGCTCGCAGGCCTACTTATAGGAGCTGCTACCTGGGCATTGGGGTCGCACTCCCAGAATTACCAGCAAGCTGTGTCAGGAAGACGCACAGTTGTGGTATCTGGCGCAGCTGCTCTAATCGTTGGCGCAGCGCCAAGTTTGGTGAATTTTTTCTTTCACCTGGGCCAGGGAGTGCATTGACATGGCGACAATAGTAAATGCCGTCATTAAACAAGTCTTGTCGCTGTTTGCGAACGGGCTGCTTTCAGGGATCGAGGAATCCGAGATTTGGCTTTTTGCGCGGTTGGACCAGTTTCTGCTGCACAGCCCTCCCACGCCTATTTTGTCAGGGTGGTTCTACCAATTTTTTCAGAAGATGGAGTTGCTTGCGCTTGCGTTAGCGTTGCCGTTGTTCCTCTTCGCGGTAGTGGCATCTATGATTGTTGGTTCTGGCGGTTACCTCTTGAGGCTGGTGGGGATTTACCTCCCACTGTCCCTGGTTGGATCTGGGTTGTTTCTGTTCATCTACCAAACTATGTCCTCGTGCGTTGATGCAATGTGCGGATGGTTGATGGGTTCGGAGCATGTTTCATTTCAGCCGCTTGGTTCACTGGTTTCGTGGGTGTCCGTAAAGGGAGATGTCTCTAATCCGATCCCGTTTCTACTTATAGCAGTTGCCGGGATACTGAGTTTGTTCGGGGCACTGTCACTCTATTTTGAACTTGTAATACGTGAGGGCGTGATGATGATTTTGGGGGCGTTCATCCCCTTTGCGTTGTTATTCGTGTTGCTGAGTTCATCGAGGGCAGTTCTTTACCGTTACATCGAGGTCACTATAGGGGTTCTGTTTTCCAAACTTGTCGTTGTGGTGCTCTTATGTCTTGGCAGTGACCTTGTCGTTAATTCCGGGTCGATGGGAGGTTTCAGCCAATTCATCGCCGGAGTTTCGATGGTCATCCTGGCTTCCTTTAGTCCGTTCCTGGTTTTCAGTCTGATCCCGATTGCGCACTTGGATCATCAGAGCCAGCTTTCTCATGCCGGGAGAAGGTCGATTGCCGGAGTTTCTCGGAAAGGCGCATTCCTTGTGGCTGGGCCGTCAGCAACTGTGATACCGGAAATTCCTTTAGCTTCCGCAACTGTGGTTCCAAGCTATCTGAAACAAAGCCGTTAACAGCGGGAGGGAAAGTGGCTAGGAATGATCCGGCTCAACCTGGTGGATTCAGCATTGGCGAACATCCCGGCTCGCGATCCTTGTTTGGGCTCAAAAGGTCACAGGTCTTTGGTGAGATCGCAAGTTTGGCTTCGGGATTTTTGGTATTTCTTGCAGTGGGCTCATATGTTGGACTGGCTGTTTTTGGCATTGTTGCCATTTTGGCCAGTCTCGGATTTCTGGTTGGATTTAGACGGCAAACACTTGATTCAATTGCTTTGGGAGGGGCCAGCATGATAACTGAAAAGATGTATCAGAACAGAGAACAGAATCGTCTTGATCTGTTTGGCTTTGTAGGCCCGCCTGCTAGTCATTCGTACCTGGTTTCGAGTCATAAAGGCGGCGCAACCCGGATATCGGAAAAACGGCGCCGGTTCCCTGCCGGCAAATTGAGTCAATATCGTGGGACAGGAGCCATCAAGGGCGATAAGGTGCTCCTCGACGATGGTTTTGCAATAGGAGTGGCAAGGGAAAAGCATGGCAAAAGAGGAGTGGCCGCGCTTGAGGTCTTCGGTGAGAGCTTCATTTATAAAGATCCCAGCCTTCAAAGCGACACTGCTTCGATGTTTGGCGCCATGGTTGGAACATTGTCATCATTTGCAAACCAGGTCGATTCACTGGTTCTTTTGTACCTGGTTGATCCGGAAGGAGGAGAGACCCAGAGCACAGCAGTGGGAGCCTGGTCTGACGAGCTGAAGAATCTGTACCAAAGTGCGCAGGATAATTATGTCAGCAGACGTTGCTATATCCTGATCAGGTTCTCGGACGTGTCCTTTCTTGAGCATGACGGCGGACAGTTGTCCTCTTTTATTTCCGGACTGGGCCTTCGATACAAAGCGCTCGACTTAATGGCGCTTGCCAGCATCTTTGCGTTTGGGTCCGACGAAAGTAACTCGGCGAGAGTCATCCACGTAAATTCAAATTGGAGCCACCTTCTCATTGGCGACAGGGTGATGAGGTTGTTTGAGGTGGCCGAGCTTCCAACAGGAGAGGTGCAACCCGATTTTCTGGTTCCTTTCGTAAGCTCTTTGACGAATAAGTCGATACTTAGTTTCGAGTTGAAAGTTATCGACAGCCGCTTTGCCCTGAGAAAAGTGCGTTCAAGACGTTCAGGCATTACTGCTGACGCGGGAGTTCGGGCCTTGCTGGGTTTTCTGGCACGTAATTCTGAAACCCGGGCGATTACCTCTCTTGAGCGACAGGAGAATGATCTCGACCTGGGTTATGAAATGTTTTCAATATCGGGGAATTTCGCCCTCTTTGCTAAAGATCTGTCTGAGATGAAAGCATCGGTTCCTACGGTGACGGCCAAGGCTGAAATCAGCGGACTTGTTCTCGAATGCGCCTACGGTCGGCAGTTACAGGTTCAGCGCCGTCTCTTTGGCAGTTCGCGTTAGGGCGGACATGGAATACTGGGTGAGTTCTAGGAATCTTGGTGCTATATATCCGGGAATTTTTAGTGAGCGTCTGGAGTGCGGTTCTGTGTTCGTTGGGCGCGAACAGAGTTCAGGACCTTTTTTGTACAATCCATTCGAGCTCTATCTTTCCGGTGCACTTACCAGTCCGAACTTGATGGTATTCGGGCAAATTGGATATGGGAAAAGCGCATTCGTAAAGGCGCTGCTCTCCCGCCATGTTGAGATCGGTTATCGCGGCTGCGTACTTGATCCAAAAGGAGAGTATCGTGCGCTTGTCCGGAGGCTTAATGGTTCGACGTTCTCATTCGGGGAAGCTCCGGGAGGGGGATTGAATCCGCTTGCAACTCTGGCAGGTGGCCAGTCTGATACCAATAGCATGTCAAACCACTATGCCAGGCTGGACAACCTGGTGATTACCTTCAACGCTGTGCTGCAGAGAGAGGTTTCCTCTCTTGAGTCATTTGTCTTGGATGAGTGCCTTTCAGATATCGAGCGCAGGTGCAATGAGCTGGATCTTTTTGACATTCACCGCTCGCTCATGGGAATGCGTGACTCGCAATTGCGCGGTTTCGGTGGTTTTGCACCCGACGCATCTCATAGCGCTGGCCAGATGGCGTTGGAGTTGCGCCGCTATCTTTTTGGAGACCTGCAGGGGATTATTGACGGGCCGAAGGGTACCGGGAATCAGATGTCTTTGTCGGAGCACTTCCTTCATGTGGATTTATTCAGCGCTCACAGGCCGGAATCCATGAGAGTTGGTGTTCCGGTATTTCTAGCACTTTTGTCAAAGCAATTGGCGCGTGCTTCAAGCCGGTATCTCATTGCGCTTGACGAGGCCTGGCTGGCTCTTGCGAGTCCGGGCTGTATCGGGTTTTTCAGGTCTTATTGGAAATTGGCGAGAGGCTACGGTATTTCAAATATTGCGGTGGTGCACCGGAGTGAAGATTTGTCGGCCAGTGGGGATATTGGCAGTGTCAGCGAAAAAGTCGCCAATGGCCTGGTGAGTGATTCGCAGACATTCGTTATCTTCCATCTTGATCCAACCT
>JABEUP010000036.1 GCA_013044365.1 Acidimicrobiaceae bacterium | reverse complement strand
TGGCGAAGCTCCACTTGGGATTTACCAATCTAATGCTTGAGGTGGAGGGATATGTCACTTAGGGAAAGAAAAGTTGGGAAAAGACTACAAAAACGTTCTCGGAAGTCAAAAACCCAACCCCACCTCGGGTGGCTTTGCACCTAAATTCCAGGTTATCTTCCAGGTGCTGTCAGAACTTAATCCTGACCACGGTTACAAGCGACACTACCGGATACCAAATTATGTACCGTCACGACAGACTGCACATCATCTGGAAGCACCAACACAACGGAACTCACCAGGAACAGCTTCATATATTAACCCGGCCCAAAACACCGGCTATAAATCAACAGCATGGCGCCCTTACCTTATTATTCCTATCCTAAACCTCCGGCTCATAGCTGGGAAGTTCAACCCGGAAACATGATCCCCTGCCCTCGGCAGACTGGACACTTACGTTACCTTCGTGCGCCGTCACCACGGATTCAACAACCGACAAACCAAGGCCAAACCCCCCATGCTCAAAACCACGATTATCATCTACCCTGTAAAAACGCTCAAAGAGATGCCCCAAAGCATCAGCTTTAATCCCCGGGCCGTTGTCTTGCACCTCAATGACTACCCTGTCTTTTTTCAAAAGACCATCCAGTGGCGTTACTGTCCCGACTCGGACAACAACTTTCGCATCCTTTGGCGTGTGGAAAAGTGCATTGTTGACCAAATTGCTCACTGCCTGTCTAAGATTTTCCTCGTCGCCAAGCGTGTAGATCGGCTTCAGCCAACTGCCATCCTCAGTCGCACCAAGAGGTTCCAATCGTATGTCCCGCTCGGGCTGGATTACCCGGGCATCCTGAACATTATCCGCGACAAGCGACAGCACATCCACCTGCTCGAACTTCATCGGTTTACGCTGATCAATATTTGCAAGCAATAAGAGTTCTTCGACTAGGCCCGACATCCTCTTAGATTCCTGCTGGATCCGTCTTGCCGATCTGTCCGCCAGTTCTCGGTCGCCTCCAATTCCCTTCTGCAAAAGTTCGGAGTATCCCATAATTGAGGTAAGCGGAGTACGGAGTTCGTGACCGGCATCTGCAACAAATCTTCGAAGCTGCTCCTGGGAGCCAATCGATTTTTGCTCGCTCTGTTGCACCTGGGTAAATGCCTGCTGGATCTTCTCCACCATGTCATTAAAGGCAATCCCGAGTTTGCGAATCTCAGTTGCCGCATCGTCAGGGTTAATTCTTACAGATAGATTTCCCTGTGCGATCTGATCTGCAGCCAGCTCCATCTCATCGAGAGGCCGCATACCGAATCGTACGACGACATAGGTCATCCCAACAAGCACCGCAAGCACAATAAGTCCCACCACCAAATCAAGGAACTTCAAATGCGAAATAGTGGAGTTGTACTCTTCCAGGGAGACCGCGGCAAGGATATGGCCTTCATTATTGGGCATCGTACCAAGCCCGGCCCTGAATCCCCCGCTACCCTTGGCAGGAAGGAAAAAATAATCCTTACCAGTAGCAGATACCATTGCAGCGCTCAAGGAGGGAACCGTCGGTTCCTTTATCGAACCAAGTTGACTGTATCTGACAAATTCGACCGAACCAGAGGAGCCGTATACAACCAGAAAGACCGGAGAGGGCGCCTGAATGGTCGGGCTAGTCTGTCTTGCAATCGTTCCGCCGGGGTTAGTCAAATTATTCTGAAGGCGCAATGGACGGGCAGCGACACGCTGAGTAGTTGCGATGACGCTGTTTATTTGGTGATCAATTCGAGTCGACAAGAACGACTGCATCCTGATTATGCCAATTACATCAGTTACGGTAAGCCCCAATATCACAAGGATTGAGACTCCCAGGATAATCCTTCCCTTCAGTGAAGCAAAGAATCCTGATAGCAAGCTACGGCTTAGACGTAGTCTGGTCATCGGCTTCATCATTTCCAGGCTCAACTCTACCTTGGCAACCGCAGGCTATAGCCAATCCCGCGAATCGTATGTAAAAGCTGCGGTTCTGTAAAATCTATCTTCCGTCGCAAAAAACTCACGTATGACTCCACTACACCATCACTTCCATCAAAGTCATACCCCCAAACCTTGGAGAGGATCTGCGCCTTGCTGACAACAACATTTGAATTCTCCATCAGATACGCCAGCAAATTGAACTCCGTTGGAGTGAGATCAATCTCAACCTCGCCACGCCTTACCTGATGCATCGATTCGTCTAGTACAAGATCTCCGAACTGCAGTCTGGTATTTATCCCGGCGACGGCAGTCCCTTTGTATCGTCTCAAAACCGCTTTCACCCGCTCGGCAAGTTCTTCCAGAGAAAATGGCTTGGTGATGTAGTCATCAGCCCCCAAGGACAACCCTGTAATCTTGTCCTGAGTTTCATTTCTAGCGGTGAGAAACAGCACTGGCACGTCTCTGCCAGACTTGCGCAACCTTTCAATCACCTGAAATCCATCAAGATCCGGCATCATCAGATCCAGGATAACAAGAGCAAACTTTGAAGTAGTTGCCCTAAACAGTGCCTCCTTGCCGGATGATGCCACTTCAACATGATAACCAATTAGTGACAATCCCTGTTGGATAAGTTCTGTTATTGCAGGATTGTCGTCAACTGCAAGAATCGACTCTTTATCGGCTGAAATGTTCAACTGAGTGCCCCGATGCTCAAGATCACAACAACTTCCAATAATCGATGATGACTAAATGCAGCCGTCTTGTAATATCCCAACCCATGCTCAATTTCCCGTATCAGTTATGCAAACAATATTATGGCAGCTTCCTGTAACGCATCTAGAAGAATCCTTAGAAATTCGGTGGTCCAAAACCCTCCGAACGGAGAATGAAACCCGTCAGTTCCTGGGAATCGACCAGTCCTTCCAAAAACTCGCGGGGGTTGATCTCAAATCTCCAATCGACTTCACGTGCCTTTGAAATCCCGATTCTTCCCGAACGCAAGACTGAGACACTCCCGGCATTCAGAATTTCCTTAGTATCCAAAATTTGCCATTCACCTGAACTCAGGAGATCTGTACCGTCATCAGAAAGTTCCGCACCAAGCGCCCTTCCGACGCGCCCCGGTCCCAGAACAACCTTACCGGTTAAACCCTGGGCCCTACCCTCCGCAAAAGGCCGGGAGACCACGACTCCGGACCGAATCAAAACCGCCTGCCCATCCCCCACTTCGCCTGCGACAATGTTGATGCACCTATGGATGCCATAGCTCAAATATACGTACAAGGTTCCAGCGTCGCCAAACATCGACCGATTTCGCTGGGACACACCTTTGTAGGCATGGGATGCGGCATCATCTGAACCACCGTATGCCTCGACCTCAGTGATTATGAGTCCGGTGTCACCATTTGCAATAAGCATTCCAAGAAGCATCGGCGCAACTTCACACGATGAGCAACGCAATAACTCTCTGAATGGTGCCGAACAACTCCAGATTTTCCCAGACCACTTACCAATCATCTGAATACGGCCATTTCGTCTCCGAAGGCATGTGCCCATGGCTCTGATTATTTAGTTATCAGCTTATTGCACGATGAAGGCCTAGGTTCGACTGAGCCGACCGTGATCTCGATGAAACATCCTCGCAATTTTGCCCGTGGCTTAACCTGTCTTTTCGCACCTAACTTTCACCCCAAATGGCAAATCGGAGGCTTACTTTAACGGTTCCCCATAACCGTAGACAGGATCTCCATTGTATTCAAGAGAATGGGAAACAAGAAAGGGTCCATTTACTGTTACGCCCAAATCGCCACCGTTGCCGGGTCCGGAGTCACCTTCGATTGTTAGCACACTGCCGTCGCCCCAGGTCTGGACCACTATCCCCATATGAACGGAAGTCGACGACGATTGCGGGCCTGTTCCGTAAAAGACAAAATCGCCTTCGGCCGGCACGACTGATGGACCAAGAGATCTTTGATTCCGTGCAACCCAATTGAACAAGGTGCCAGTGAATCCATCTTCGGGCGTCGGAATACCGGCCTTATTCCACGTCCAACTTGCAAAAAGAGCACACCATTCTTCGCAAGGCCCGTATGGGTTGCAGAAACTTCCCGGCGAGGTGGTTGGTCCAATCTGAGACTCTGCGGCACCTACTATCGAACCCGATTCGCTAACCACACGCTCCCCTGGATTGGGCTTAAAATTATAATTGAAAGAGTCAGGGGAGAGTAAGTAATATCCGTTACCACTTACCGTCGGCGTCACTGCTGCTATCGGAACCGAAGGAACTAAGGCACCCATAGATCCATAGAATGTTGCGCTTCCGAAGGTAAAGACTCCACCGTCAGATCCAACCATCCAGTAGCCCGATCCTCCTGGTGCGGCCGCCATCCCGACCACCGATGCGTTTAGATCCTGTCCCCCCATCGAGCCATAAAACGTGGCGTCTCCGAAGGTAAAAATCCCCCCATCAGCTGCTACCAGCCAATAGCCCTTGCCGTCTGGAGTAGCGGCCATC
>JABEUP010000035.1 GCA_013044365.1 Acidimicrobiaceae bacterium | reverse complement strand
TTTCCGATTCAATACCTGATTTCGCTGCCGGCGACTTCCCAACGGTGCAGTTGATCCCGCCGAGCCTGGTGGTTGGCATTGGATGTTCCAGCGATGCGTCATCGGAAGAGGTCTCAGCGCTCATTAACTCGGTATTCACCGATCACCGCCTCGACATGCGGGCAATTTCTAAATTGGCGACAATCGATTTACGGGCGCATCATCCGGCAATACTCGGCCAGCACCTGCCTGTCGTCAGCTTTGCCTCTGCTCGGCTGGCTGACGTACCGGTCCCCAACTCATCGGCGAAAGTGGAATCCCACGTTGGTACACCCTCGGTGGCGGAGGCGGCTGCACTTTTGGCTTCAGGGTCAGGAGAATTGATAGTCACTAAAACCAAAGCCAAATCTGCCACCATTGCCGTTGCGAGGAGGAATGCCAAAGGGAATTTAAAGGTGGTCGGCCTCGGTCCGGGCAACGCAATGAGCAGAACACCTGCAGCGATAAGGGCAATAATCGATTCCGAAATCGTGATCGGTTACCGACCCTATATCGAACAGTGCAGCGAACTCCTCTCCCCTCATCAGCTCGTACTCCGCTCGCCAATCGGCGAGGAGAGCTCCCGGGCAAAAACTGCCGTTGAATTTGCAATTGCCGGACGCGCTGTGGCACTTGTCTGTTCTGGCGATCCTGAGGTATTTGCAATGGCTTCAATCACCTTCGAGGTGCTGGAAGCACAATGCCGCGCCCTCAATATCGACTCACCGGACAAAATCATGGATATTACAATAATTCCAGGGGTTACCGCCGGGTTGGGTGGAGGAGCCCTATTGGGAGCACCCCTTGGGCATGACCATGCTTATCTGTCCCTGTCCGACCTTCTGACACCGTGGGAAACCATAGAAAAACATATCCATGCATTTGGCCAGGCTGACGTAGTTATTGTGATTTACAATCCCAAGTCAAAGGGTAGATTATGGCAGCTCCCCAAGGCAATTGAAATACTCTCCCAGTATCGTCCCGGTCCGACACCGGTCGCGGTGGTCAGAAACATTGGCCGAAATGGGGAGTCCAAGACGATATATACCATCGACACCTTCGACGCCACCAAAGTGGATATGACATCATTAGTGCTCGTTGGATCCTCAACGACACGGCGCATCGGAGACTATATTTTTACTCCGCGCGGATATGAGATCCATCGGTGACAGCGCACACGCTCCTTGGGCCGCTATTAGAAATTTCAGACCTGTGCACCGCATGTGGTGCTTGCCTGCCAACGTGTCATCGTCACGCCCTGAGAAAATCAGTGCGAAAACCGCGAATCGTCTTTCAGCTTTGCAACCTGTGCTTCGACTGTATCGAAATATGCCCCAGGAATGCTATCAGCGAGGTAAAGTGGTGATCCATCCTATAGAGGCAAGAAGCTATCAAATATTGTCGGAACAATTCGATTTCACCCCCTACGACGGGTTCCAGCGATCAGTAGTGAAACGGGTCATACACGCCACAGCTGATTTTGAACTTGCCGGGTCGCTGGCATTTTCTACCGGAGCGGCTGAAAGAGCAATTGCCGCCATTAAAGCTCAATCCCCAGTTGTGTGCGATGTGGAAATGGTGCGGGCTGGCATTACCAGCTACATAACCGAATGCTTCCTCAGACAGACCGAACCCACCGCAACCGGAATCCCCACCAGAAGTTACATGGCAATGGCAAAAGCCGCACAACAATATCCCACGAACGCAATTTTTGTCGTTGGCTGCGCCCCCACCGCACTTTATGCACTCATTGGACTGGCCGACCAGGAGTGGTTCAAACCAGCGCTCGTCATAGGCCTTCCAGTTGGATTTGTTGGCGCCAGCGAATCCAAGGCCGCTTTGCGCAAATCGACCCTCCCCTATATAACCAATACTGGCAACAAAGGCGGTTCACCTGCGGCAAGTGCCGCATTCAACTCGCTGGTCCGGATAGCCAAAGAAAACAGAGGCCACGATGACAGCTAACCGGGAATCAGCAATGATGGTGGTCGGCCACGGAACCACTTCTCAAGAAGGTGTAAGCCAGTTCGAGAGACTTATAGAGATTGTACGGCAACGGGTGGATATCAGGGTCGGCCATGGATTCATAGAATTTGCCAAGCCGGATATAGCAACAGGTATTTCCAAACTCCTCGCATCAAACGACATCTCCAACGTTATAGTCCTACCTCTGCTCCTGCTCGCAGCTGGACACGTTAAAAATGATCTTCCATCAGCTATTGCAGCTGCTAGGATGGAATTCCCGAGGGTCACTTTCAGCTATGCCAGAGATCTTTCTATAACCCCAGAGCTGATGGAAATTGTGGAACAAAGAGCGCATGATCCCTTTGAGGTGATCCCAGACGCTGTACCGCATAACGATCACCCCAGTTTCACCCTTTGCGTTGGACGGGGATCGAACGATCCCGACGCAAATTCCGATCTATTCAAGATCGCCCGCCTCCTGAGCGAAAGGGGTAAATTAGGCGAAGTAGTGCCTGCCTTTATTTCCCTGGCAAAGCCGGGCGTTCCCGACGCACTTGAACGTCTAAAGCGGCTCGGTGCCAGGGACATAACAGTGGCACCGTACTTCCTGTTCACGGGATCTCTGCTTGAGCGGATATATTCTCAATGCCGCAGCTGGAGCGCAAACAATCCCGGCATTTCACTCCGGCTGGCAATGGAAATGGGACCGGATCCGAGCATTGCGGAACTCCTTATTCAAAGAGCAGAGGAGACCGGTCAAATAGCTCATTTCCAGAATTGCGATACGTGTATCTACCGCAGTGGACCGACCAGGCACCAACACACTTTTGCTCTGCCTAAGGCGCCTTGAATCTATCGCCGCTGGACCAATCGCCGTACATTAGCGCAGCGGTATCAGCTAAAACCCACGGGAACATCGAAAGAATCTGCCCAATACGATCAAATTTGCAAGCGGTCCAATACAAAATCTATTCCCATGGAACCGACAGACTCACTTCGGGCTCGCTTTGGCATCTCTGATGCTGACCGCCTGTGGAACTTTCAATTCTGCCAATGACTCGCTCACAACATCCCCGACTCAAAGCTCCCCGCTTCGAACAACAACGACCACGGAAACTGCGTCAACTTCGGCAACACCTCCTTCCATCTCTCCGACTACCACCTCAACGCCGCACTCGTGGCCGCCGGTTATTAAAAGCTCCGTCGCGGTCGTCGAACCGGGCACCCTTACAGCTCTTGAGATTCCGAGCTGACTATCATTATCATCAAATGAATCAGACTCTGCGACGGTGGTAACCGCGCCCGACAATTACCTCGTCAATCTGTTTCAGTGCAAGACCCCACTTCCGGTCGGATTATCCGGCAATCGGCACAACTGTCTGCGGAGGGCTTGCGGCAGAATATGGAAGCTTCTCTGGTCACAGCTACTCAAGCGAGATTGCAGCCATCTCAGGCCTCGACGCCAATCTGAACATTCCAAGTGGCTGCAGCAAGGTCGGTCGAGTGCCTCTGCAGTCAGGAGTAGCGGTCGCTATACAAACCTACAACAACCTGAATTGCTTGGCACTTTAGCATCAGGACAACTGGGTCATCGAACTAAAAGGGGACCTCAGTAGCACTGGGTCAAATCGTCAACCAGTTTGGATATCTACCGCGGAGAGCCTTATAAGTTATATCGACATCCACAAATTTCCCGGCACGCCGGGAGTCTTCACTTGGGACATTGCCGGAGACGTCCTTCATACCACACTGACATGGAACATTGGGGGAAACCTCTGCAGCGCGTCTCAGCACCACAATACGTTTACAGCGATGTCATTGGCGGCATCCATGAGACTTTGTCCCGGCGCTTAGAATTTGCGACCCAGATGGGAACCGATGTCATTTCCGCGTTCCGGCGGATGCATACCAGGGGATGCACCAGTTGGTCGATCCGGCCGCACCTACCGGTGAGGATTATCCCTTAATCAGGCCCATTGCCAACTTCAACCTAAAGCAGAAGTTGTTGCACGCTAAAAGATACCGGCACTTTCGCAATCATGTTCGCCAGATCGACTGGCGGGATGGCAGGTGAGAAAAGAAATCCCTGTCCAAATTTATATCCGAGATTACGAAGCATCTTCAACTGGGCTACTGTTTCTATGCCCTCCGCCACCACGGTCGCATCAAGACTGTTTCCGATAATTACTATCGCCTCTAGCAGACGTTCACCGTTGGGAGTGTCATGCGCCCTGTTCACAAACGACTGGTCAATTTTGAGTATTCGCGGGCGCAGCAAGGCGAAATAGGAGAGCGAGGAATAGCCCGTTCCGAAATCATCAATTGCCAGTGCGACTCCAAGACTCCGCAGGCGCGAGGCTACTCGGGTAGCTGAGTCTATGTCCGCGAAAGCAGCTCCTTCGGTAATTTCAAGTACCAGGCGATTTGCCGGTAACCCGTTTGCCTCTAGTGCCTCATTGATTCTTTTGATCAGATCCGAGTCGTGGAATTGACGAGGAGAGAGGTTGACGGTGACGTATGGCTGGCATTCCCGGTCAGGCAAGTGCTGCCACGATGCCGTCTCACTGACAGCCTGGCGAAATGCCAATGACCCAAGATCGAAGATCAGGTTGCTCTGCTCGGCGAGAGGGATAAAGACACGCGGAGACACCCACCCGCGCTCACTATGATTCCAACGCATGAGTGCCTCAAAACCGACCGTCTCATAGGTAGAGAGGTTCACAATTGGCTGATAGTACATTGAGAGCCGGTCAGACTCCAGTGATTTTCTCAGCTCCTGAACCAGCCCAACCCGCCTTGATACCCGATCATACATATCCTGATGAAATAGCCGATAGTGATTCTTGCTTTGACGTTTGACGTCATACAATGCGATGTCCGCGTCCCGCAGCAAATCGGCGCCGCTATCCCCCCCCATGCAGGTGGCAAGTCCGATACTTGCAGTTTGGTTAAGATTCTCCTCGCCAACCCCGAAAGGCTCGTCAAACACACTAAGCAGGCGGGCCGCCATAGTTTCCGCCTCACTAGGACTTGACAGCCCTTCTCCGAGGTAGAGAAACTCGTCCCCACCGAACCGGCAAAGCGTATCACTCGACCTTGTCATCTTCTCAAGTCGTCGGGCTACCGCCACGAGGAGATCATCGCCAACCTGATGACCAAAAGTGTCGTTCACATCCTTGAATTCGTCAAGATCGATAACGAATACCGCCAGCCAAGTTTCCGCACGTGCGGCCCGGGCGAATGCCTGGACAAGCCGGTCCTCGAATAGCGCGCGGTTGGCAAGTCCTGTAAGTGGATCATGCAATGCCTGATGGGAAAGTTCGTCTAAGAGTAAGCGCTCCTCGGTAACATCCCGCGTGGAGCTAATGAAATATTGCGGTTCACCCGCCTCATTACGAGCTAGCGACTTCGTCACTTCCGCCCATACAATATGCCCGTCTTTGTGGCAATAGCGCTTGGTGTAAATCGCCTCTGACGCTTCACCCGCCAGCACCTTTGCACTCAACTTCTCCGAAATGCTCCGGTCTTGGGGAAACGTGAATTGTGCGAAACTTTGGCCGACGAGTTCTTCGCGGCCACGTCCAAGCATCTCGCAAAAAGAGCTGTTGACGGCGAGTATTCGACGGTGAAGATCGGTGACAGCCATACCAGCGAGATTGTTGTCGAAAGCTAGCTGGAAACGCTGTTCTGTCTCGAAGTGGGCCTGCTCTGCCGCCCTTCGGCTGGTATCATCACGCACCATCGCAATAACCCAGGGTTCATTCTCGAGGCTGTAACGGGCGAGAGAAATGCTCACAGGCAGTTCGCTTTGGTCCTTGCAAATGATCGTAAAGTTACCTTCGGAGTCAAATGACTGAG
Source organism: Acidimicrobiaceae bacterium (assembly GCA_013044365.1). GTDB lineage: Bacteria > Actinomycetota > Acidimicrobiia > Acidimicrobiales > Acidimicrobiaceae > SCQM01. The sequence goes on along the minus strand of JABEUP010000035.1, from coordinate 1,751 downwards.
AATCCATGGCATGGACAAGGGCGAACCACCTGCTTGAATCTGTATTGACTCTGGATGTTATGAGTGTTTGGAACGGACTGCCCACCAATTCCAGTGTGCCAAAACCAGTCAGATTCTGGAGCCTGCTGTTCACGTAACGGACTACGCCTTGATTATCCACCAAAGCTACTCCATCGGGCAGCATCTCAAGCAGGTGCTCCCTAAAGAGAGGGTGGCCTTCATAGTAGCTGGCAGTTTCCTGGTACTCTGTGGCAACGAGTAAAGCCTGATTTGACAGCTTCTCCTCAAATCGGTCACCCACCAAAACTGCCGTAACAACCATCATGAAAAGGATACTCCAGGCTCCCCAGAGTTGATTGGTTGTGTGGTCAAGAAATAGTTCCTCAGAAACGCCGACAATGACTCCCTCAAGTGCAATTCCAATTGATCCGCTGAGACCATATACGCTCCCGGCGTAGACCACGGGAACGAAAATAAGAAAGATCCACAAAAACCCCGGTTCAGATAACGTGCCCAGGTGATAGGTATAATCAGCACCAATATGGACTAGAACAGCCACCGCAATAAGAGCCTGGGCAAGCCAAAAACGACCTTCGGAAATCGGCGGATGGAGGAGACCATGAAGCTGGTCTCTGTAGGCTCGACGATACTCTTTAGTACTGATCATATATTTGTGCCACTGTTTGCCGAAGTCTTGACCTTATCAATGGCGGTAAAACCCGCACCACGGGTGGGGTTTTACCCACCACATCGGTGGTTCAAATTCAGCTCCTCCAAAAAGTTCGTGTGGATCCCCCATGAAACTCTATTGTACTTGTTTATTAGATTGATGTCACGCGATCAAACTGGCATCGGATCCCATCGTCAGACTGCTAAAGTCAATTTCCGACTGACTGGCGTAGACTTGGAGATCCGGAACTGTATCGCCGGAAAATACGCCCTGAACCAGCTTATGGGGGATATTTTATGACCCAGTTTGATAAGGAGCTCTTTAGGGAACGGGGGTTTGGCCAGACAATCGGGTTCGGCACTTCTCCGGCGGTCATCGTGATCGACCTTATCGCTGCTTTCACCGACGAGAATTTGCCGCTGGGAGCTCCCTTGGCCGATGTTATCGACGCCACGTCTGAAATCCTGGACACGGCCCGCCATCTGGAACTACCGGTCTTTTACACCTCAGTGGAATATCAAGACGCGGAACTAAATGATGCTGGCCTTTGGGCCCTGAAAATGAAAGGTCTGATGACCCTGCGTTCCGGAACAGCCGAAGTTGAAGTGGATCCGAAGCTGGGCCGGCTGGCTAGCGAACCGGTGATTGTAAAAAAATATGCGTCGGCATTTTTCGGAACCGACCTGACCGCCCGTTTGAATTCGCTTGGGATTGATACCCTCGTGGTTACAGGGTGTACCACAAGTGGCTGTGTCAGGGCCACAGTGGTGGATACTATCCAGAATGGCATTAGACCAATAGTAGTGAAGGAGGCCGTGGGTGACCGCTCGAAATCCGCACATGAGCAATCCCTCTTTGACATGCAGGCAAAATATGCTGATGTCACAGCGCTAACCGAAGTGATCCGCCGACTTACTCAAATGAGATAGTTTCATCACCCAATTTAGCGAGGTTCCAACATCTCAAAAAGCCATCAAGGCAACCCGTCAAATAGCATTCTCAGGCAAAACTAACTGAAAACTACGCGACTCATTGGCTAAAATCGCCTGGGTTGCATTAAACGCCAATTTGAACCATGCAA
>JABEUP010000238.1 GCA_013044365.1 Acidimicrobiaceae bacterium | reverse complement strand
TAACCCGCGACTTAGGTGGTGGGAACCCTCAAGCTAAAATTTTTCTGGATCGCTTTTGAACCCAACCAACAATTTATTACCCAGATACCAAATATAGGACAATTAATCGCTTCACATATGGTGTGGGCGCATGGAACACATTCTCATCCTCTTACTGAACCGATAATCGTTTTACCTGTGGAAACGTAAATACCGAGACGGAAACTCTGCCGCCGTGAGAGCCGCCATGGACTGGTTCCAATCCTTCAGGCACCGATCCAATGAGATCTGATTTTCCCTCCGACCACCAAGAATTGGAGTGAACGTGTCTTACAACCAGTTCCGTAAGAAAGGTTGACATCTCAGCTGATAGCCAGTTTGGCAACGTACAAATCTCGATCGACGCGGTACGCGCTGATCCCCAAAAACTGGTTAAATACGTGGTAATCTTATAGAAAATACTTTGACAAATTTGGCAAACAATAATTACCCATCCAGGAATCTACGTGATCAGAAGTCTCGCAAATAGTAAGAACGATACAAAAATGGCCACAAAACTAGTGACGGGCCAGTCAAAACAAGCAAGGAAACGTCCTGCTGTCTCGCCTCAGTCTCGCCTTCCCGCCCCTGAGCGAAGAAAATTACTCATGCATTATGCCCTTCAGTGTTTTTCAAGGAGCAGCTACCATACGACTTCGATGGACGAAATTGGTGCCGCCGCCGGGGTCACCAAACCGGTCATCTACAGACACTTCTCCTCAAAACGTCAGCTCTACTCTGATTTGATCCGCGATACCGGTGATGAACTTTGTCTCAGTATCCGTAGTGCAACCGACCGCGCAGAGAGCCTTCAACAACGTGTCGAACTGGGGTTTGAAGCCTATTTCCGCTTTGCGTGCGAATCTCGCGCCGGATATGAACTTTTGTTCGGATCAGGACCAAGACGTGATCCCGAATTCAGAGATGCCGTTATTAATATTGAAAATGAAATCGCTGATCTGGTGGCTTCGAAAATTGAGGCCGACATCGATGAAACCCATCGAAGATTTCTAGCCCTTGGAGTTATATCTTTAGCAGAGGGAACCGTCAGGAGATGGCTGGCGACGCTAGATCCTTTGGAGCATCCCCCCCTTGAACCAATCTCCTATGACGAGACCGATGCTGGGATCTGGGCTAAGCGTGTAACCGAACTTGCCTGGGCTGGTTTGCGGGGAATCCGCCGAACGGAGTAGCGGGGTTACCTAGCGGATATGAACTTTTGAAATTGCCCGAGCGATAATCAACCTTTGGATCTCGGAGGTACCCTCAAAAATGGTATAGATCTTGGCATCACGGTACCAACGTTGTACCGGGTACTCGCGCACATAGCCGTAACCACCAAGAATCTGGACTGCCTCTTCTGTCACTTTTACCGCCGTCTCACCGGCATAGAGCTTTGACATCGAACCTTGAGCAGCATCGAATGGAATCTTGTTTGCCGCCATCCAGGCTGCCCGGTACACCAGAAGTCGCGCCGCATCAATTCTTACAGCCATGTCAGCAAGTTTGAAAGCGATCGCCTGGTTCTCAATTATCGGCCTGCCAAATTGTGATCTCTGCTTGGCATAATCAAGAGCAAACTCGTAGGCGGCACGAGCTATCCCGAGCGCCTGCGCTCCAACGATGGGCCTGGATGCTTCGAAAGTGGCCATTGCTGCCTGAATCTGCGACTTTTTCCCCTCCTTAGCCCGAGCGAGTCGGTCATCGAGAGCCTCTTTGCCTCCAAGTAGTGCTGACCCTGGGATCTTGCAATTATCTAAAACTACCTCGGCCGTGTGGGACGCCCTGATTCCGAGCTTCTTGAACTTCTGTCCCATCGATATGCCTTTGGTCCCGGGTCCGATGACGAAGGAGGCCTGACCGCGCGCTCCAAGTGACGGATCAACACTAGCGACGACGACATGAACCCCGGCAATACCTCCGTTGGTGATCCATGTTTTGGTGCCATCTAGAGTCCAAGTATCTGAAGAGGCATCATAAACAGCTTTGGTGCGCAGGGATGAAACATCAGATCCTGCATCGGGCTCGCTAACAGCAAAAGCAGCCAACTGAGGCTTGTCGGGGGTTCCAAAACATTGAGGCACCCACTCACCGATCTGCTCATCAGTACCGTTCGCCATGATACCCACAACCGCGAGGATGGAGCCAAAAATAGCTAGGGTGATTCCCGAATCTCCCCAAGCCATTTCCTCGTTAACTAATGCGAGCGTGATGCCGGTAGGGTCTGCGTAACCATTAGCAATGAAATCGAAAGAATATAAACCGATTTTGGCAGCTTCTTGTATTATTGGCCACGGGGTTTCTTCACGTTCATCCCACTCGGATGCAGCCGGACGGATAATCCTGACTGCAAAATCATGGACCCACTGCTGGATACCAATTTGATCCTCATTAAGTTGAAGCGAAAAATCTCCCATGACAAACTTCCTTTAAACCAACCAACTCGACTCATGTTACCAGCCAGTAATTAGTTGGTCAATCAGGCAGTTGAACTAAGAACATGACGTTCTTAGTTCAACTCTATAGTTTGCCAAAAGATTTAAACGAAAACAGGAAGGCTATGCGACTCGAACGTCAACAGCCTGCAGACCTTTGGGGCCCTCTTGGACCTCAAACTCTACGACCTGACCCTCTTCCAAAACTCTGTAACCATTCATTTGAATAGCACTAAAGTGAACAAAGACATCTGCACCATTATCCTGTGAGATAAAGCCGAAGCCCTTCTCAGAATTGAACCACTTTACCGTACCGGTCGCCACTGTGGCGATCTCCCTTCTAAAAAAGCAACTACTAACAAGAAGGGAATTTCCAAATTCACACGAAAAAAGTCTTCAACAGACGACGTTCAGATGGGTCGGCTACCCCTTCTTAATTTCTCACGATAGCACCCGTGCAATACAGTTAGCCACAAATATTTTTTAAAATATCTTGAATGGTATCTATTTAGTACATCTAAATTCAAATTAACAACAAACTAGTGCTGCTAGCACCCCGTAATTATCAATTCCAGGCTGAGACGGCAACCATGCAAATGTTTGTCCCAAACGCAGCTGAAAACGGCTTGAAAATAGTTCAATGCCGCATTATTACATTAATGAAAAAACTCCAGGTATTGGGATACGACTACCGCTTTTACCTGACCTTTTTTATCTTTTGGCCACCGAACGTGTCCTCGACCACATAACCAAAATCGAGCAGTTCCTGTCTTATGCTGTCAGAAAGCACATAGTTTCCGTCGGTACGGGCAACTGCCCGCTGCTCCAACAACTCTAGAACATTTGGCGGAACCTCCGACGCGGGCGGCCCCGACAAATTCAGACCCAAAGCCGCAAAAAGATGCTCCATAGTGACATACGTCCTAACTGCCTCAGTAATCCTGCCCTCATCCAACAGTTGGTTCACGCTCGATCTAAGTTCGAACAATCTTGCCGTGGCACTAGCGGTATCAAGGTCGTCGTCCATCGACTGGGTAAAAGCAGCCAGCTCCGTCTCATCCAGGTTCGAACCTTTGAGGTCGACTCCTAATCCGGTAACCCGTTCTTGCGTAAAATCAAGACGCATCAGAGCTCTCGAGGCCTCAGAAAGTGTTTGAGCATTCACCTCCAGTGGTGACCTGTAATGTGACTGGAGTACCAGAAGCCGGTATGCTCTCGGGTCAGTATCCAACAAAAGTTCATCTAGAGTAGTAAAGTTACCCAGTGATTTTGACATCTTGTCATTTCCAACCATTACAAAACCATTGTGAACCCAGTGGCGTGCAAACTTGTAATCCATGACTACCGCCTGAGCACGCTCGTTCTCATGGTGGGGAAATGAAAGATCCAATCCTCCGCCATGCAGATCAAACTGCTCACCTAAGAGGTCTACCGACATCACAACACACTCAGTATGCCATCCCGGTCTCCCGGGACCCCATGGGGAATCCCATGACCAGGAGGAACCATCGGAAAATTTCCAAAGAACAAAATCCATTGGAGACCGTTTAAAACCCTTTTCGGCAATCCTTGCTCCGGCCTTTAAAGAGTCAAGGCTCTGACGTGCAAGTAAGCCATAGTCGGCTACTTTGGCCGAATCAAAGTAAATCCCGTCGTCGCCGATGTAGGCAGCGTCTGCTTTAAACAAAGACTCGATGAGACCGATCATTTGCTCGACATACTCTGTAGCATGTGGAACAAGATGAGGTTTCAACACTCCCAATTGATCCATGGTTGAGAACCATTTCGCTTCAAATTCTGAGGCAACTTCGAAAGGAGAACGGTGTTCGACCTCCGCTCTCTCTAAAATCTTGTCATCAACATCTGTGATATTTGAGACGTGCCTAACTTTTAGGCCACGCCACTCTAAATATCTACGCAGTACGTCGAAGACCAAGGCATAGCGACCATGCCCAAGATGGGCAAGATCATATACCGTAGGTCCACAGACATACATGGAAAATTTGCCAGGAATCACTGGGACTATCTCAGCGAGGTCCCCAATTGCAGTATCAAAAAGACGAAGCACAAAAGGTACGGTACCGGATAGATGAGTTATTCAGTCCCCGAAAAGCCATCACTTGATGGTTTAGAGGAAAAATGGCTAAAAAAATGGCAGGAAAGCGGTACCTACAGGTACCAGATTGGCACTCATAGAGATAAAACCTACTCAATAGACACTCCTCCGCCCACGGTAAGTGGTTCCTTGCACATCGGCCATGTCTTCTCCTATACCCACACTGACGTTATCGCCCGGTATAAGCGCATGAACCAATTCAGTGTATTTTACCCAATTGGCTGGGACGACAACGGCGTCCCTACCGAGCGCCGCGTTCAAAACTACTACGGGGTCCGCTGCGATCCATCACTTCCGTATAACCCCGATTTCGAAGCCCCGCCTACTCCAGGTAAAGATCAAATCCCGGTTTCCAGAAGAAACTTTGTTGAACTTTGCCAAGTGCTGACAGGAGAAGACGAGAAGGCCTTTGAAGACCTATGGCGCCACTTAGGTCTATCAGTCGACTGGGACCTCACTTACACCACGGTCGGTCCACACGCACAGAGAATATCCCAAGCCGCATTTTTAAAGTTGATAGAAAAAGGAGAGATCTACACCTCCGAAGCACCGACTCTTTGGGACGTCGATTTTGCTACCGCAGTCTCACAAGCAGAGCTTGAAGATCGTGAAATCGAGGGTTCATTCCACAAAATTCGCTTTTACAGGGAGTCAGATAACACCGAAGTTGTCATCGAAACCACCAGGCCAGAACTAATTCCTGCAGTTGTGGCTCTAGTAGCAAACCCTAAGGACGAGAGATATACCTCCCTATTCGGCACTTTTGTCTATTCCCCTATGTTTGGCACGAGAATTCCGGTAATGGCACACGAACTTGCCGAACCGGACAAAGGCTCCGGAATCGCAATGGTCTGTACATTTGGAGACCTCACTGATGTCACATGGTGGAAAGAGCTCAGACTCGATCTCCGTTTAATCGTAGGTCGCGATGGACGCCTCACCCAACCACCATGGGGTTCAGTGGGCTGGGAGTCGCGCAATGTTGAGCTTGCCGTGTCAAATTATTCGCAAATGTCAGGAAAACCAGTACGAAGAGCCAGGGAAATTATCGTCCACTTGCTAGAGGAACAGGGACATCTCGTTGAACCACCACGCAAAATTACCCATCCTGTAAAGTTCTACGAAAAGGGAGATAAGCCCCTTGAGGTGGTGGCGTCCAGACAGTGGTTCATACGAACGCTCGATCACAAGGCCGAACTCATTGATTTGGGGCGTCAACTAAACTGGATACCGACATACATGCGGGTTCGCTATGAGACCTGGGTTGACGGTCTAAACTCCGACTGGAACGTATCCCGGCAAAGATTCTTCGGAATTCCGATTCCAGTTTGGTATCGGCTTAATACCCAGCGTGAAGTCGACTTTGCCAATCCGATCTTCCCAACCTTTGAACATCTCCCAATCGATCCGTCTCAGGACACACCACCCGGATTTAGCGAAGCTCAGAGGAACCAGGCTGAGGGCTTTATCGGAGATCCGGACGTCATGGATACCTGGGCGACGTCATCGCTTACGCCGCAGATAGCAACATCCTGGCTCAAGGATGAAAATACCTTTAATTCGTTATTCCCAATGGATCTGAGGCCCCAAGGACAGGACATCATCCGTACATGGCTCTTTTACACGATTCTCAGATCCGCGCTAGAGCACAATAAGCTGCCCTGGAAGAATACCGTAATTTCGGGATTTGTTCTGGATCCGGATCGCAAGAAGATGTCCAAGTCAAAAGGAAATGTAGTCACTCCTATGCCACTGCTTGAAAAGCACGGCGCCGACGCACTGAGGTACTGGGCAGCCAGCGGCCGCCCAGGGGTTGATACAGCCGCCGACGAAGGTCAGCTGAAGATCGGCAGAAGAATGGCCATTAAGCTATTAAACGCCTCAAAATTCGCACTAAGTATCGCCAACATGGATCCCAGCGACGAGCTCACCTCCGAAAAAAGCGTAGCCCTTGCTCCTTTGGATGCCTCTATGTTCGCGCGTTTGAACGGCGTCATAATTGGGGCCACTGCTGCCCTCGACTCATATGACCATACAAAAGCACTCGAGCTTTGCGAAAGGTTCTTTTGGGATTTTTGCGAAAACTATCTCGAGCTTGTCAAGCTACGCGCATATGGAGAAGACAGAGTATCCGAAAGCGGATCGCGTTCGGAACATAACCAAGCAACCATGTCGGCCAGGATCTCCCTCTTGGCGGCTGTGAGAATCATGCTGCGACTATTTGCGCCGTTTCTCCCATTCGTTTCCGAGGAGGTCTGGTCATGGTTCAATGACGGCTCCATCCATCTGGCCTCGTGGCCTTCACCCGAACAAACCGAGTCGGAAATATTGCAAAGTTCGCTTGATCTTTTTGCAACGACTGACCTGAGTTTCAACCACGCCGACCCGGGTCTTCTAGATGTGGTGTCAGATATTCTGGCTGGAATCAGAAAACAGAAATCCGAGGCCAAAAGATCGATGAAAACCAGGGTGGACTTTCTCGAACTCAAAGGGAAACAATCCGACCTTGAAAAAATTGCTGCCGGGCTCCCCGACCTTTGCGACGCCGGAGTGGTAGTCAACTATAAGTGTACTGCTACAAACACAGAGAAAATCGAGCTAACCATAACACTGGAACCCGAGCTGGCCATCTGATCCCAATTTGGGAAAAATTCACAAACTTTGGTGGGAGAATCGTCACAGGTACGAACTCCCACCAAACCAACCAGCTAGCGCTTTCCTGATATCTCTACGTAGATAGACCCACCCAGAGCTTCGAATTCCTTAGCTTTCGTTTCCATTCCAGCAGCCACCTCGTCGTCCCAGGATTGCTTCAACTTCTGAGAAAGTGCCATGGAACAGAACTTCGGGCCGCACATCGAACAGAAGTGTGCCTTCTTCGAGGACGGCGCAGGAAGAGTATCATCATGGAAACTCCGGGCAGTTTCAGGATCCAAGGCCAGATTGAACTGGTCCTCCCATCGAAAATCGAATCGGGCTCTTGACAGCGCATCGTCCCATTTTGAAGCAAGCGGATGGCCCTTTGCCAAATCACCGGCATGAGCTGCAATCTTGTATGCGATCATTCCCTGTTTCACATCTTCGAGATTTGGCAGTCCAAGGTGTTCCTTGGGCGTGACATAGCACAGCATCGCTGTACCGTAGCTGGCAATCAAAGCTGCCCCTATTGCTGAAGTTATGTGGTCATAACCTGGTGCGATATCAGTAGTGAGAGGTCCAAGGGTATAAAAAGGAGCATCTTCACACACAACCTGCTGCAGGTCGACATTCTCCTTGATTTTGTGGAGCGGAACGTGGCCGGGACCTTCTACCATCACCTGCACGCCCATAGCCTTGGCTCTTATGGTTAGCTCACCGAGTGTCTTCAGCTCCGCGAACTGTGCTGCATCATTCGCATCAGCTATAGAACCGGGCCTTAGGCCATCTCCCAAAGATATGGAAATGTCATAGGCAGACAATATCTCGCAAACCTCATCAAAATGTTCGTAAAGGAAGTTTTCCTTGTGATGAGCCAGACACCAGGTGGCGAGAATTGACCCTCCGCGACTGACAATTCCCGTGACCCGCGGGATTGTCAGTGGAATGTAACCAAGCAGCAAGCCAGCATGGATTGTCATGTAATCCACGCCCTGCTCCGCCTGTGAAATCATCGTCTGGGCGAAGACATCCCAGTTGAGATCCTCCGCCACACCGCCTACTCTCTCGAGCGCCTCGTATATGGGAACAGTCCCAACCGGGACTGGCGAATTCCTGATTATGGCCTCTCGAATGACGGCGATGTCTTTGCCGGTAGACAGGTCCATAACCGTGTCCGCACCATAGCGGATCGCCTGGCGCAGCTTGGTTACCTCCTCGTCCACGCCAGAGAACACTACCGAGTTACCGATGTTTGCATTGACCTTCACAAGAAAATTGCGACCAATAATCATTGGTTCGCTCTCGGGATGGTTGATGTTGGAAGGAAGAATTGCGCGTCCCTCACGAATCTCATTAGCCACAAATTCCGGCTCTACACCTTCCCTCAAAGCCACGAATTCCATTTCCGGAGTAATGTCGCCTTTGCGGGCATACTCCAGCTGAGTCGGACGCTGGCCTTGCTTGGCACGAAAGACCCTGTGTGAAAGAGTGGCAGAACCCATATCCTGGGTCTTCTTACCGTAAGGGACAACCATAGAATCGGTCCGGAGTTCGTCGACATCGTTACGATCCAGAATCCATTGAGACCGAACCGGCATTAATCCAACCCTCGGGTCACCGTCCGGCCCGGATGTGTCATAGAGGTGAAACTTTACGAACTCACCGTCTGGATTTTCTTCGTTAAGAAGTACCTCTTTGAATGGTACTTCCAGTCCCCTTTTGGATGTCTTTAAATGGATCTTAGATATAGCACTACTCATAATAACTCCCTCCGCCGGCATTACCCGGATCAGGTAAACACGGTCGATGCCGCCGGCATCCTCTCAGCCCTTTACAGAGCTCCCGATATCCGCTTTTCATATCGACGATACCATCTATGCAACCGAATACTCCAGCACATTTTTATAAACCGCCCTTGCTTCGTAAGAACCGCCAAGGAACCGAGCCTGGGATCCGCCATCTCTTGAATTTCCAACTTGAATAAACAGCGAGTCGAACTGGAAAACAACTATTGAAAACTAATGGATTTAAACCATTAGGGCTAAAAATCCCTAGCGGCCAATAGCTGAATAAGAAATCCCTCATCTGGGGCGAACGCCCAACTTAGGAAAAGCAGTTACGATCGGCTTCTCACGAAATATTCACATCACACCGTCGATTAATACGCAGGGAGGCAACTCCGTAATGAATAGAAACCGACTACTTTCTACAAAAACCGTTACCCTCGCAGCAGGCATTTTCTTTGCCTTGGTGACATCGTCATGTTCATCAGTTAACTCGTCTGCTACTTCAACTACGAATAGCAGCCCAGGTTCGGGCAATGTGAACTTAAACGGCGACGCAACTACCACAAGTCAGGCAAAGCCAAAAAATCTTGGCAAAGTGACATTAAACCAGTCACATCTGACAGGTGTAGATGTTCAGATTGCATTTTCCACTATCCAAAGTTCGAAGTGGACAGAGCAGAATATCACCCTGGCAGCCGAGTCAGCGGCCTCACTTGGCAGTTCCAACGGTGAAAAGACGGTCTCTTTGCCAATCACCGGGGGAGATTTTCAATATTACAAAGCGAGTTCCTCAACCGGTGGTTCAATTGACACATTGGGCGGCATAATACTTAGTGGGAACGGCCAGACTTTGACCAAAATCACCAATATGTCAATTAATCTTAACCAGCACGAAATAACCGCCTCAATAAACGGCTCTAAGAACACCAACTTATTCATCATCAATGGTGCACCCGCAATTTCGCAACAAGGATCACACATCGTGGTGTATGGAATAACTATCCAGCTAGCTCAAAATGCCAGCTCGGAACTACAGGGCACGTTCATGTCTGACAGGTCACTTGGAGCGGTCACGATCACCACGTCGATGTCCTAATCAACGAATACCTTTAAAAGAAGTGCCGATCGGCAAAAGTAGCCTGAATCCCCACATTAAAGTTTTGGCCATATAGGTTCATTCGAGACAACAAGCTTTTGTTTCATAACGAGTACACAGCTGGATTCCCAATGAATCAGATTACCTATGGGGTCAAGAGGCGGCTGGAGCTATTAGCACGCCGCTAAAGCCCGAATGACCCGGGGCATGTCGAAAAGGCTAACTGCGGGGAATGCGGCCAACACCAGATCTCGTGGTGCAAAGTGTGACGGACCGACACTACGGGGATCTTACCGGGCAGGCATCCACCGACATTTAAGGTTATAAACAGGGGAAAATAACTAACGCCGCAGTTTGCCGCTCCCTAACCAGCAAAATAGTCCTGTTGCGAGCTACGGACAGGACAGAGAACTTGTACCACCATATCCAGTCTCTCCGCGTCGGCATGGCTTGACATAAGCGGACAGTAAAGCCGATAACGAACCATTTAACCGGTGCGACTCGGACAAAAAAACGGTACCATCGAAAGAAATAGTTCGAGTAACTTTCTGCCAATGATTTCTCAACGAACACTACTTTATGTCAGCAGCGACCAATTGCGCGAAAGAGAAGATCCCCCAATGCCACCGAAACCGCTTATGGGTGAAGTGATACAGAAACACGACAGCATCGGCAACAACCTTCAGATATCTCAACTGATAGTGGACGAGGGCCAACGATTTCGTCTCAATAGTTCCGTGTATACGGATGAGCAATTATTTGATCTTGAGATGACGCGAATTTTCGGACACAGTTGGCTATTTGTCGCCCATGAAGAGATGGTCCCGCAGCCCGGCAACTATGCAACCAGCATCATCTGCCAACAACCGGTCATTATAAGCCGGGATGAAAACTATCAACTTCATGTTCTATTCAATCGTTGCGCACATCGGGGATCTGTTGTTTGTCGTGAAGAACGCGGACATGCCAATGTGTTCAGATGCCCCTATCATGGCTGGATATTCAGTAATAATGGGCGCCTGGTTGGCGCAGCTCAGCGGAATGGATATCCCGACGACTTTTTAGAGTGGGGCCTCAAGTTGGAACCAGTTCCACGGGTAGAAATCTATCGGGGGCTGATTTTTGCCAACCTCGATCCTAACGCGATTCCCCTTGCGGAACGGCTGCGGTTTATCCGGGGTTACATAGATCTCTGGTGCGACCGTTCGCCAAATGGACGGATCACCCTTCCCGAAGGTACCCATCGCTACGAGTTCCCAGCGAACTGGAAGTTCCAAGCCGAAAATGGCGTTGACGGCTACCACGGAAATTATGTTCATGAATCATTCGTAAACCTACTCGAACGTTCTGGAGAGCGCAGTGCTTATGACACAACGCAAGCACGCGATGCCGTTGGATCGCGTAATTTTGCCAAAGGACTTCCTTTCGGGGATGGATTACTGGAGAGAAAAGACGGCATGCTGGGAACTTTTGACTACCGGAACCAATCGTCTTACTGCCAACAGATTGAAGAGGCCTATGGCCCTGAACGCGCAGACGACATAATGATGCAACGCAATATATTCATCTTCCCAAACCTGTTCCTCTTCGAATCTCATATTCGCGTCATCCAGCCGACTCGGGCTAACAAAACCTTTATCGATGTATATCCAACTTATCTTGCTGGCGCAGACACCGAAATTAACGAGGCTCGACTATACGAGCATGAACGATTCTTTGGGCCTTCTGGTTTTGGCGCGCCCGATGACATTGAGATATTCGTGTGTAGCCAAACTGGAGCTGCCGCAAATGGCTGGCTGGAGTTTTCCCGAGGGATGCACAGAGAGACTGTGAATGAGTTGGGCGAGACCATTGGGCATTCTACCGATGAGATCCCCCAAAGATCATTGTACCGTGAATGGCGGCGTCTAATGGCCGAAGACCACTCAAGCGGAGGAGATGACTAAGTGACTCCAACCGAGTTACCTGCTGATTTGGCCACTCTCCTAAGCGTCCAAGCCTTCATCTACCGTGAGGCTCGCCTACTTGATGACGGTTTGCTGGAAGAATGGCTCTCGTTATTTGCCGAGGACGGGGAATATATTTTGCCGATCAAGGACGGCCCGCCACCTGAGCCTGCAATTATTCGGGATTCACACGCTCGGATCGAAGAAAGAGTGTACAGGCTTTCGAGTACCCTCGCCCATTCCCAACGTCCCCGGTCACGGACTCAGCACGAGATTACCAATATCGAACTCCTTGAAACAAACCAACCAAATGAGGTTCTTGTAGCCTGCAACCAGACGGTACACGAGCTACGTCCGGGAAACCCATTCCAGGTCGGTCTGGCAGATCCCCGCAGCCTTCACGCCCGGTGCCGCTACCGACTAAAGGCAAACGACGGGAGCTGGCTGATACGCGAGAAGTGCTGCTTTCTGATCAATCGCGAATATCCAATTTACAATCTCACCTTCATTTTCTAAACATTCTTTAGCGGGATGACCGACGCCAGTCGGTTCTGAGCCAACCTCGTTTCACTGAACTCTACTCTTGACTCCCGCGGATAAACCCTCGGGCCAACCCGACAGAACTCCATTTATTGGCGCAATATTTCCAACCTACGAATCGATGAACTCATTTACTGGATCGAAGACCTGAACTATGCTTTCACAAATGAGTGACCTGAAGTTAACACTGGCCTGTGGACCCTATGATCGCACAGAAGCGCTGCGAACCGGAATGGTAAAGCCCGAAGGCATCGATCTGACCTATATTCCGATCCAGTCTCCACCAGAAATTTTTACGAGAATGATCGATTTCAAATCCTTCGATGCTTCAGAAATGTCACTTTCGTCATATCTTCAGATGCGCTC
>JABEUP010000237.1 GCA_013044365.1 Acidimicrobiaceae bacterium | reverse complement strand
CCGGAGCGACGAATATCGCTAAGGGCCTCCGCTCAGGATCCCGCAACCCAGCACGGGCGCTCAAACTCCTCGCACTGTAAACACCAGTCCAGCTATTGCATAGCGATCAAGGCAACCCTAGCTCAACGCGTCCCGGTTTGGTAGATCGGCATCCCTTCGGTGCAAAGAACTCTCTCTGGCATGTCTAGCCCCTACGCAGATTCGCGTGCTGAGGGTCTCGGGATGCCCAACACATTACGACTTTGACAAACTTCGTGATATCCCATGTCAGCAGACCTGGGCTCGTCGCTATCTCAGCGACCTTCTTACTAGTGTCCTCAAGAGCTGCCCCTGCGAAAATAGTGATTTTCCGTGTAAGTGAGAGCGGGAAGAGGGGAGAGAATTCTCGTGTCCTCCTTAGCCATGATAAAGTGCCACGGAGATCAGGTCGAAATGAATTTAGGTCCATTTCGTACGAGGAGGATTGGTTGGATAGGGTATCAATTATTATCCCACAGTATGGGAGGTCGGATCTTACGGTCAGGTGTATCGAATCCCTTTTCGCCTCCACGATCATGGCAGAGATTAAGAACCTTGAAATTGTCGTTATCGATGATGGTTCGCCAGATAGCTCTGCAGACGAGGTGGACGCAAGAATTGGCCCGTCCATAAGGCTGGTAAGACGACCGACTAACGGAGGATTTTCAAAGGCCTGCAATGCCGGGGCCGAGGTCGCATCTGGCGAGCTGCTTCTCTTTCTTAATAACGATACGGTTACCGCATCTAACTGGCTTGGTCCGATGTTGAAAGCAATGGATTCCGATCCAGAGATTGGCATTGTAGGAGCTCTACTGCTTTACCCCGATTTAACTGTACAACACGCGGGTTTTGATCTATATGGGTCGAGCTACTTGCCGCTCAGTCCAGACCATATCAATCGGGGATATCCAGCCAATTATCCCGGGGTCGGTGTTTCTCGGGAAATGGAGTTGGTAACCGGTGCTTGCTTGTTAATACGGAAGGACCTTTTTAACCAAGTGGGAGGATTTGACACAGGCTATATAAACTCCTTTGAGGATGTGGATCTTTGCCTAAAAGCCAGGGCTTTGGGGAAGAGAGTTTGGTTCGAAGCAAGTGCGATACTGTTTCATGACGAATCGGTTACTCGGGCAGTTCTTCCAGACAGAGCGTCGAGGGATTTTGCAAACCATCTTAGATTTAACGAAGCTTGGCTCGGAAGTCAATTAATCTCTTTGCCTTGGGAGCCAAAAGGTAATGGTTTAAGACCAAGAAGCCTCCAGGGGCGTGAGCTTCCTCGAATGTGGGTGGTCCACTTGCCTAATGACCTGCTACTGGCGACATCTATGATTTCGAGCCTGGCAAGCAGTTCGGACCACGAGGACAATGTGGTGGTCTTCGTTGACGACGTGACGACAAGTGTGGCAGATTACGCCGAAAATATCCAGAGGTCCACAAAGGAGGGGAGATTTCTGGTCTATACCTCGGAGCAGATTTCCTGGGACAACCTGCTATTAGGAATAAGCAGACAACAACGAGATCGCGATGTACTAGTCGTAAATCCCAGCCCTGATTCTGTGCAAAGGTGACCTCGACAAATTACTGACCGATTATCTCCGATGGGTTGAATTACTGATTGATGCTAGTTGCCTTTCCGTGACAATGTGGAGAACGAGATTAACTCCGGTAGTGCGAAGGGGATCTGATAAAAGTTGGACGGCAAAAGACTTTTCGCATACCAATCTTTCGGACACCTCTAAGGTTGATCCTTAGTTTTGACGATACTTTGGCTTTCTGTGCACGCAAAGATATAAGCAGGTCCGATTGTGTAAGACCATAGTTCGATCGGAACATTGATAGCGAACATACTCAGGTAAAAAGAGAAATGTAAGCTATCTTGACTGATTTAGGATTATCAACGGGGGCCACATGGAGAGGATGAGCAATATCAAACCACGGTTTTCCTAAGCGTCGACTGTTGCCATTGAGCTTAGCCAACGGCCCGACTTGGAAAAAGGAAACGAAGCAATGAAGAACTCTACGATGGAGCAGTTACTGCACGATGCCCGGATGTCGGTGTTGGAGAGAGTGAATTCCAAGTCGATTTCAGAGGACCTCGTCTTTTTGGATCAGGCATGGCTCGAATGGCAGGAAGAGCGAGGAGAGATCTTGCGAGCGGTATTTAGCTGCTCACAAGTCTTGACCTTAGAGACAGCGGCGATTTGGTCGGGACGAGCACTCTGGTTTGGAGCCGATGAGCTTTGTCCGCTAAAGCAAATTGCAATGGATTTCACTATCCCCCTTTCAGTTAGAGTCCACGCAGCCTTTTTACTCTCCGAACGCTTCTCCTTGCAAGATCATCTCTCCGTAGTTGTTGATGAGACGATTTCTGAATGCTGTACTGATCATCTGCAAAGAACGCTGGGAGAACTAGCTTTAGCGGAGCCGAATGCCGCTCTGCAGTATGTCCGGTCTCTGGAGCAGGTTAGGTCGAGTGAGCTTGAATGTGAGACTGAGATCCCAGGTCGACAGGTAGTGTGGACTGCCCCGGTGTTGAACTCGGCCGGTCTAGGAGATGAAGCCCGTGGTTTTCTTGGAGCGCTCCGTCCGGGCGAGATCAAGATCCAGGCAATTGGAAAAGTCGAGGATAGAATAATTGAGTCCTATTTTAGTGACAGAAATAGCTCATACAGAATTGGTAGTGCGTTACCGAATGGTTTGGTTAATGTGAGTGTTCTCCATGCCAACGTGTTAGCGAAAATAGACCTTGTTCATCGTATTGGTAATTTTGCCGACTACATAGTTATGCGTACTATGTTTGAAACCGATAGTTTGCCAAATGGCGCGGTTGAAAGCTTGAATCCATTTGACGAGATATGGGTTCCTGGAGAGTTTAATCTGCGGACCTTTAGTGAAGCTGGAGTGACCACACCTATTTATATGATTGGTGGGGGAATTGACTCCCAAAGCTACCGACGCACAAGGCCAGTGTTCGGTAGTCGATTGACTCGCTTTCTGTCGGTGTTTGACTGGCGATTGCGTAAAGGTTGGCAGATCTTGCTCGAATCGTGGGCTCGAGCCTTCACCAGTTCAGACCCGGTCGAACTTTACCTAAAGGTGTCAAGTTATGGTTACAGCTCAGAAGCATCAAGTGATTCCACTCGCCAACTTCGCCTTGAAGTTGAAGGTGTGATTTCTGAGTTCTTGACGGGAATTGGGTATTCGAGATCCGACATAGCTCCTATCACAGTGGACGCTGGTCTGCTTAGTGACAAGGAGTACATGGACTTGTTTCAATTCGCGGATGTGTACGTTTGTCCGTCGTTTGGCGAGGGTTGGGGACGACCGTATATGCAAGCAATGTCAGCAGGGCTTCCCACGATCGCGACTGACTGGAGTGGACAAACAGAGTTCATGAACTCGGCAAACTCCTACCTCATAAAGGTGGACGGGATGGTGCAAGCTGATGGCTCCGACTTTGATGGACTATTTGCCGGACAAAACTGGGCCAGGCCAAGTGCTAATCATCTAGTTGATATTTTTCAGCAAGTTCTGAAAGACAAAGACGCGGCTCGTAAAGTTGGCCAGGTGGCGATGAAGGACATGGAGCAGAGCTGGTCATGGGAGAGGGTAGCAGAGGTAGCTGAGCTCAGATTGCAGACCATAGAACGGGTCCTGGATGCTGAGGCTCAAGAGCGGGCAGAGTTCATAGCTAAGTCGGAAGACCGAATCAAAGTCAACTGGAAGGGGAGTTTTTTTTCCGCTGGAAGCCTCGCTAAGGTCAATCTGGTCTTGTCAGACGAGTATCTCAAAGTCGCCGATGCTGTGCGGGTGTTTATGCAGATAGAGCACATCGGACGTATTTTGTTGAACCCAAGGCGGACCATTTCTGCCCTAGGCGGATTGGAGAAACTCACGGCCGGCGTGGAGTCGTTTGACGTGGAAATTCGACACCAATGGCCTCCCGATTTCTCGTTTGCTGGTGACCGACTTGTCGTGACTATTTTTCCGTGGGAATTCCACGAAGTGCCCCAGAAGTGGGTCAACAGAATTCGGAGGTTTGTCGACCAGGTGTGGACACCATCACTTTGGACGAAATCGGTGTTGGTGGGCAGTGGCGTAAATCCAGACATTGTCAAGGTGATTCCTAACGGTGTGGATCCGGAGATATATCGACCAGATGGTCCCAGAAGAAAGCTGACAACTTCGAAGACTTTTAATTTCTTGTTTATTGGCGGGATGATCTTCAGAAAAGGTTTCGATCTTTTGCTTCAGACTTTTTGCGAAACCTTTAGTGCTGAGGATGACGTCGCATTAGTGATTAAAGTCGGTGATCTGAATGGTGCGTACCGATTTTTCTCCATGACGGAAGAACTCAGAGCGGCCATGAGAATTCCCGGCGGGCCGACGATAGAACTGGTGACAGGAGATCTCTCTGAGCGGGAGATGGCTGAGCTGTATCGGTCTTGTGATGCCTTCGTCCTTCCATATCGTGGCGAGGGATTCGGAATGCCAATACTGGAAGCAATGGCCTGCGGTTTACCTGTCGTGGTGCCAAACTACGGCCCGGCACCAGAGTTTACAATGGCTGACTCCCGCGTTGATTTTACTTTCGAGGGAAATGTGCAGGTGATCGATAAGAGCTTGAGCATTGATCCAGAGGTTCTCCATCTGTTTGATCCGGATCGACTTGGCTTCAAAGAGGCCCTGAAGAAGAGTTATAGTGATACGGCAAGGCTTAAGGCAAACGCGCTTCGAAACTCCGCCGCTGTACGCGAGAAGTATTCTTGGAGCGCGGTCTTCGAGGCTGTTGTCTCTGAGTTGGAGGAACTTGTTGGACGTCTGGGTAATGTCCAAAATGGCAAGAAGTCGGCTGAGACTTTTCATTCGCAGGTTGTCTCCGTCGAGAAGCTGGGTGATTGGCCACTGAAAATTGAGGAAGCGCTTCTCCTGGATCAAGGAAGCGATCATTCAAAGATTATCGTCGAAATCGCCGAAGGAGGGTACGTAACTCAAGCAGCGGTTGAGAAAGTCATTCAGACACTGGCAACACAACACCGCCTTCGCGATGCTGAAGATTTCTTCGATTTTCGACGAGTCTAGGAGGGTGGGTCAGAACCCGAAAATCCTGCAAGACAATGCCATTAGTCACATACTCATGCAACCGAACTGGCCTTATCCAGATTGGACAATCGAATTGTGCATACTTATGCAACTCTGACTGATTCTGACCTACGCTCCTAGACT
>JABEUP010000236.1 GCA_013044365.1 Acidimicrobiaceae bacterium | reverse complement strand
GTGGGGGGTCGTTGGACAATCACGGTCCGCTGGCGGACAATTTAGTCACCTATTTGCGGAAGATGGGACAGTGGTTGGTTTTTCCCGTGTTATGTCAAAGGCCGATGAAGCCGATTCGATCTGTCTTGCCCTAAGTTTTTTTGCAGTCCTCCTTGATATTTTTTCAGGTAAAAGCCCAACCGCCATTTTCCTGCAATAGCCAGCCTTGGGTTTTGCCAGAGCAACTAGCACATACTTTGGTTGGAATCCCAGAACCGATGCGATTTCCTTGGCGGTGTTTAAAGGCCGGTCCGCCTTTTCGAAGACTTGCCGCTCGGCTTCATTCCCGATGGGGACTGAAGCGATTATCTGACCCCAGGGAAAGCTGACCGTGATCTCTCCATAACTGTTCTTGCGGATTGCCTGCCTTTTGGTCAGTTCGATCAAGGTAACGGATGGGGAGTGGCCAGTGATCTGGCCATACGAAACAGAGGGTCCATTGAACCCTAGAATCGGTATCGAGCTTGGACTTGAGCACTCTTTGCCCAGATGCGCAATGTCCCGCTTTCTGTGCATTTGACCCACTGGAATAATCTGTGTGACTTCAATAAGTTCCGGTCTGGCTGAATCCGCCGGACCTGGCTCGGTGCTCAAACGGACTGTCCAAAGTGCAAATGGGTTAAAAGATAGGTCCTCATACGTGTTCGGTTCGAGCTCGAAACGTACGAAGGCCCGGGTTTCCCGGTCGATTCCAAATATTTCGTTAGCAAAGTTGGCGAGAATAGCAATTTCTAAAGTGGTGTTTTCGCCAAAGCTAGGCCTTTTTACATTCATGTCAATCCTGGTAGTAATTCATGGATAAATGTCTAGAGCAGAGAATCTAGCGCATCGGAGAACTCATTTGGTGTCGAGATTGGTGCAAGGCAGCTAAAACCTCTACAGATGTATGCGAATCCACTCTGTCGTCCAGTCCAAAGTGGCGAAGTATAGCCTTCCCCGAAGGCCGTGACTGCGTCGGGAAGCCAGCGTCCTTTTAGTTCACCGACGAGCTGAGGCTGATCACCGGGTATGACGATCTCTTGTGAGTCCGAGTTCAATAGCGACATCGTTTCAATCAGCCCCGGAAAGGCGCTCGGGTGGCTGGCGATACCTTCTGCGAGAAGTTCAACCACCCTGGTAGCGGCGTTCCTGAATTCTGTGATATCAGTCAGTTTGTTGAGGCGCGCAAGACTTTTTGCCGCTACAGAGTTTGTGGAGGGTAATACCCCGTCAAAGAGGTCTTTCGTCCTAACGATAAGCTGTTCCTGGTCCACCCCGGTGGTGAAGAACCCGCCATTTTCCTTGTCTTCAAACAGCTTCAAAAGCTGGTGTGCGGCAAGCTCAGCATCAGCAAGGTATTTGGACTTTCCAGTTGCTTCATAGATTCTGGTATATGCGTCAACGAGATTGGCATAATCTGATGCAAAAGCAGGTTGCGAGAGTTTGGAGCGATGCCATATTCTCATCCACCTTTCTCCGCTTCTCATGTTGTCCTCGAGAAAATGCATGAGCGATTCGCTTTTGGCAATCCAGTCCGTTCGGTCGAGCATGAAACCAATTTGGGCAAGAGTGGAAATGAACATCGCATTCCATTCCAGTATCACTTTGTCGTCAAGGCCGGGAGGCACGCGCTGGCGTCTGGCTTCAAAAACTCGTTGTCTGGCTTGTTCAAGTTCCGGTGAGCGAATCAGATCACCTCTGTCCGGTCGGAACAAAATATTGGATCCTTCGAGGTTTCCTTTGTCAGTGGCGCCATAGTACTTCATGAATGCTTCTGTTTTGCCGCCCAAAATCTCTTCCAACTCCGAGGCGCTAAACAGGTAATACTTTCCCTCCTTCCCCTCCGAGTCGGCGTCTTGACTGGAAAACAGTCCCTGTCCTGGCAAATGTAAGTCACGCAACACATAATCGATCGTCTCGGAGGCAACCTGTTTCCAATTGGGATTTTTGGTAATGGACCACCCAATTGAATAAATTGCTGCGAGTTTAGCCTGGTCGTAAAGCATTTTCTCAAAGTGAGGCACCAGCCATTTCTCATCCACCGAGTAACGGGAGAAGCCTCCACCCAAGTGGTCATAGATTCCGCCCGAACACATAGCGTCAAGAGTTGTTTTCACAGCTTCAAGTATTTGGGATGAGCCAGATTTGAGATAGAAGTTGAGGAGAATTTCGATGAATATTGTTTGGGGAAATTTTGGTTGGGACCCGAAACCTCCCCATCTGCTGTCAGAGTTCTTCAGCAGGAGTGTTGCCGACGCCTCAAGGAAATCTGATTCCCGCTCAATATCGATGTTGAACCCGGAGTTCTCGACCTTGGTTCTCATCGAAATTGCGGAGGTCACTTTGTCTGCCTGTTGTTCAACTTCGTTGCGTCGATTTATCCATGCATCATGCAGTGCGCTAAGCACCGCTGTGAAACTTGTCCTACCGCCAATCTGTCTAGGCGGGAAGTATGTTCCCCCGTAGAAGGGCCTGGCTGTAGGGGTTAGGAACACGCTCATTGGCCAACCACCCGACCCGGTTAATGCTTGTACCGCCTCCATGTACAGCGCATCGACGTCCGGGCGCTCTTCACGGTCGACTTTAATGGATACGAAGTGGTCATTGAGATAACTTGCCGTGGCGTCATCTTCGAAGGATTCGTGAGCCATAACGTGGCACCAGTGGCAGGAGGCATAGCCGACGGAAAGGAAAATTGGTTTGTCCAGTGACCTGGCAAGGTCGAATGCTTCGGTGCACCAAGGCCACCAATCTACCGGGTTATCTTTGTGCTGAGCAAGGTAAGGACTTGACTGGTTAGCAAGATGATTCATCAGTAACCTTCTAATTCGAGCAAAT
>JABEUP010000235.1 GCA_013044365.1 Acidimicrobiaceae bacterium | reverse complement strand
CTGGAGTAGCGGCCATCCCGACAATTGCACCGGCTAAGAACTTGCCCCCCATCGAGCCATAAAACGTGGCGTCTCCGAAGGTAACAATCCCCCCATCAGCTGCTACCAGCCAATAGCCCTTGCCGTCTGGAGTAGCGGCCATCCCGACAATCGGGCCATTTAGCGTCTTCCCGCCCATCGATCCGTAGGAGGCGGCGTCTCCAAAGGGATAAATGGTACCGTTGGAGCCTACCAGCCAATAGCCCTTGCCGTCTGGAGTAGCGGCCATCCCGACAATCGGCGCGTAAAGTGCGAGATTGGAGGCAGACCCGTAATTGGTTGCATCGCCATATGTGAAAATCTCACCGGTTGCACCCACAAGCCAATAGCCCTTGCCGTCTGGAGTCATGGTCATTGCCACCACTAACGATGAGGGGATGACTTGCTGGTTCGCTGCAATTGGCTGGGCACCCCCATAACCGACAACCGGCGGATTTGAATATGATGTCAGCACGGCGGACAGTGGGGAACTACGGTAGATTTTCACAAAACTTCCCGATCCCACGATCGAAAAAGACAATACTGAGAGAACTACAAACTTGCTGGCGAGGCGATAGATTTTCAAATTTGTCACTACTTTCGTCTAGAAACAGTATCTGGTCACCATCTGGTCGGCAATAGAACTTGTTCATTTGATGAATCTCTATAACCATACGTTGCCCGGGTTCAAAAGGCAATCGAAAATCCGAGGAGCAACTACCAAATCCGATATTCTTAACGAGTTGTCAGAGAATCCATCCTGATTTCTTCCGTTGAGACCATCAGACGAAAACTCTCCAGCTGAATCTTTACCGCCTCGGTCCCCGAACCTCCCAATGATTGCCTCCGTTCGACAGACACCCCGGGCAGCAGCAGTGCCGCCGCCTCTGCGCCAAGTTGCGGATGCGCATCTACCAATTCACCAAGATCGACATGGCGCTCCAGTGAATCACGCACCAATCCGCCAATTATCGCATGCGCCTTCCGGAAGGGTACCCCCTTTGAAACAAGCCACTCCGCCAGGTCGATTGCACAGAGGTATTGTGAATCTGCCGCCTTGCGCATTCTCGAAAAATCGAAACCGGCGGTCGACAGCAAACCTGAGAGCGATGAAAGTCCGAGCGAGATTTGGTTCAATGCGTCAAACAGTGGCTCTTTGTCCTCCTGAAGATCCCGGTTGTAGGAAAGCGGGAGCCCCTTGAGGGTAGTTAGAAACCCAGTCAGTGAACCGATGACTCTTCCAGATTTACCCCTGGCGAGCTCTGCAATATCGGGATTTTTCTTCTGGGGAAGCATCGAGGATCCGGTAGAATAGGCATCGTCAAGCCGCAGGTAGCCAAATTCCTCGGTGGACCAAAGAACCAGCTCCTCTCCGATTTGTGAAAGGTGCACACCCAGCAGAGCCAGATCAAATAGCGCTTCTGCCACAAAATCACGGTCAGAAACCGCATCCAATGAGTTGTCGAACCTCTTGGCAAAACCGAGTTCCATAGAGACGAAATCTGGATCTAGTGGCAACGAGGAGCCACCAAGAGCTCCGGCACCAAGAGGAGAAACATCCAGCCTGGCGATCGTCTCGACGAAACGGTCAAAATCCCTTGCCAAGGCCCAGCCGTGTGCGAGGAAATAATGTGAGAGCAGTACGGGCTGAGCTCGCTGAAGATGGGTATACCCTGGAAGATAAACGTCTTCTGCCGATTCGGCAAGACCCATTAGCAACTTCTGAAACTCCAAAATCCTGGAACAGATACCGGCAAGTTCGCGCTTAGAAAATAAACGAAGATCAGTGGCCACCTGGTCATTACGGCTTCTTCCGGTGTGCAACTTTGCCCCAGTATCACCGGCAAGTTCTGAAACTCGCCTTTCAATTGCGGTGTGGATATCCTCATCGGAGTACTCGAACTCAAACTGGCCGCTATCAAGCTCAGCCTCCACGCCATCCAGGGTTGTAAGGAGAACCTCAACTTCCTCCCCGGTGATAATCTTGGCAACACCAAGACCCTTGACATGTGCTTTAGAGCAGGATATGTCGTCATGAGCAAGTCGCCTGTCAAAGCTGAGTGACTGCGTATATGCGAGCAACTCCGACGATGGAGTACCTCCAAATCTTCCGTGCCAAAGGGTCATTGTTCCACCTTAAAAATTACGTCAAGCGCTTTATCAACTGTTTAGCAAAATACAATCTCGGTAAAAAGCCTTATTAACCTAGTCCGTACCAAGCTGTTTACGTGACCATGTCTGGACACCGAGTCCCCAAAGCCTGACGAACCCTTCCGCATCTTGATGTCTGAAGGCGTCAGCTGGGTCATATGTGGCCAGTTCATAGTCGT
This sequence comes from Acidimicrobiaceae bacterium, assembly GCA_013044365.1. Lineage (GTDB taxonomy): Bacteria > Actinomycetota > Acidimicrobiia > Acidimicrobiales > Acidimicrobiaceae > SCQM01. The sequence goes on along the minus strand of JABEUP010000235.1, from coordinate 3,525 downwards.
AGAGTCCAACCGGTGACCGTCTCCCCTCAACCATTACGCGTCCAGGCTCTAGTGATAGCCGAACGTCACCGGTGACATATTTTTGTGTATAAACCATGAATGAATCGATAGCCTGCTTCAGAGGCGAATACCACAATCCGTCATACACCAACTCCGTCCACCTTGGTCCGAGTCTGAGTTTTTCATGCGAGAGATCTCGCTCTAAAGTGAGATCCTCAAGATCGGAATGGGCCATAATTAGAGCGAGTGCCCCTGGAGCTTCATAGACCTCGCGTGATTTGATACCGACGCGGCGGTTCTCAACCATGTCGATCCGTCCGAATCCATAGGCTCCAACCATTTGAGATATGTCTGAAATCAACTCGACTAGTCCCATTGTTCTACCGTTCAGAGCAGTCGGTATCCCCGATTCAAAAGATATAACCAACGAAGACGGCTCGGTCGCCGTTTGCACAGTGGTTTGATATATGCCCACAGGAGGTTTGAACCAGGGATCCTCCATTTCACCTGCCTCAATAGCCCGGCCCCAAAGATTCTGGTCGATCGAATAAACCTTCTCCTTGGTAGCCATGATCGGAATATTGTGTCTCGCCGCATACTCTATTGAATCTTCCCGGGAAAGACCCCAAGTCCTGACCGGCGCAAGAATCTCCAGGTCAGGCCTTAGAGCACGGATCGACACCTCAAACCGCACCTGATCGTTTCCCTTCCCTGTACATCCGTGGGCAACCGTCTTGGCACCGTAACGCTTGGAAGCCTCGACTAGATGCTTGGTTATGACTGGTCTTGAAAGCGCCGATACCAATGGATATTTATTTTCATACATTGCATTTGCAAACAGGGCAGGAATAATGAAATCTCGCGCAAACTCATCCTTGGCATCCACAACTTCAGCCTCGACTGCGCCCGCGGCAAGAGCCCGGTTTCGAATGACGTCAAAATCCTCTCCCTGGCCGACATCAACCGCCAAGGCTATGACCTCCAGGTCATGAACCTCAGAAATCCATTTAACGGAAACCGAGGTATCCAGTCCACCAGAATATGCGAGTACCACTCTTCCTTTTGACATCTATTCACTCCATCCAATTACTTCCAATGAACTTAGAATCTCTCCCTATGAACACCCTGAAAACATTTGCACACTCGAATTGAACCTAAAGACCTGCTAAAACACGCAGGACCTGGGCCAGGTTCTCCCCGCCCGAATCTTCGTTTGCGATAACCATAACAGTGTCATCGCCAGCAACGGTGCCAAGTATTTCCTTAATTTGGGAACGATCGAGCGCTGAAGCCACAACGTGGGCGCAACCAGGCGGAGTCCTCAGCAAAACGATTACGGACGAGCGGGTTACCTCAACCACCCAGTCGGACATAACCCTTTTCAGGTGCTCCTCTGGCGCGGTCTGATCCTTTGGAAGCTCCGGAACCGCGTAAACACTCTCCCGTCCGGAAAGTCTCACCTTTATCGCGCCCAGCTCCTCCAGATCTCGCGACACTGTAGCTTGGGTTGCGATAATTCCATCATCAGAAAGAAGTTCCACAAGCTGCGACTGAGAAGTGACCACGTTATTTTCAAGTATTTTTGTGATCCTATGTTGACGCTGGTTCTTTGCCACTATTAACTCCTCGGCCTTACACCACTCATGAATAAGAAAAGCCCCCTCATCACATGCATTCGATTTTGCGCCTGCTCCCACACAACTGAGGCTTTAGACTCCAATACTTCTCTGGAAATCTCCTCACCCTCGTGAGCTGGAAGACAATGCATCACAATGGCACCTCTGCGCGCCTTGGACATAAGAACGGAATCAACTGTGAATTCAGCAAAATCACTTAGTCTCTGCTGACGCTCTTCCTCCTGTCCCATAGAGGTCCACACATCTGTATAGACCACGTCAGCCCCGGCAATCCCCTGCTGGGGATCTGTAAAAAATCCCACATTGCCAATTAATCTCAGCCTTTCACGTTCGGCCCGCGAAAAGCCGTAATCCGTTGGCGAAGATATCGAAACATCCATCCCCATCATCAGGCATCCAATGGCTAGTGATCTGGTCACATTATTTGAATCCCCGACATAAGCAACCTTTAAACCAGGCTGAAAGCCAAAATGGCTCTGAATGGTAGCTAAATCCGCCAGAGCCTGACAAGGGTGAGAGGCATCGGACAAAAGGTTGATAATCCCTGTGTCAGAACCACTCGAGTCCAGGGCTGAAGCCATTCTTTGTAATGTCGAATGGGCAAAGACACGGGCCCCGATGTACCCGTGATAGCTTGCCAGCGTTCGGGCGACGTCCTCGGCGGACTCCCGTTTGTCTAAACCCACTTCGCCGGAAACCATTGAAACCGGAAGACCGCCAAGCTGGAAGATAGCCGACTCACATGAATTGCGGGTTCTCAACGATGGCTTCTCGAACACCAAACCAACTGAAACATCGGATAAAACCTTCGGTGGCGACAGTACCCTCGATAACTCAAGAACCTCCAGGATCTCTTCCTTTGAAAGATCATCAATCTCAAGAAAATGCTTCATTGCGACTCCCCAATTGCTTCTGTAATCAAATCGCAGGCGCGGTCAATTTGAGATGATGAAACCACCAGAGGGGGCGCGAGCCGGATGGTATCGTCCCCAATCGGATTGATGATCAATCCCTTTTGCTGAGCTATTTCGGCGATCTTCTTGGCCGCAGGACGCACCAAATTTACACCGCGAAGCAATCCTGAGCCGGAAATATACCGAATCTCCTTATTACCTTCGAAGTTCTTGTCAATACGGTCACCCAGCTCTGAGGCCCTGTTGGGTGCGTCAATCTCGATCATCTCGCGAATCGTGGCCAAAGCCGCAGATGCGGCAAGCGGCTGCCCCCCGAAGGTGGCGCCGTGATCTCCGGCAGAAAATGCCGCGGCCACATCGTCTCTGGCCCAGCAGGCCCCGATTGGTACTCCGGACCCCAATGATTTAGCTATTGTCACAATGTCCGGCAATATCGAATGATGCTGAAACGCGAACCAGGCGCCAGTTCGGCCAAGACCTGTCTGCACCTCATCCATTATCAGGAGCAATCCCCGTTCGTTACACAACTCACGGGCTGCTTCCAGATAGCCGGGAGTTGGATCGATCACGCCAGCCTCCCCCTGAATGGGTTCGAGCATTACCGCTACCGTCTGACCGCTGATTGCACTTTCCATAGCGGCAATATTGTTCCATTCGACATGGGTGAACCCGGGTAGCAGCGGTTCAAAAGAAGCCTGCTTCGACCTTTGTCCGGTTGCACTAAGTGATCCCATGGTTCGGCCATGAAACGAGCCGGTGGCGGTGATTATGTGGTGGCGTCCTTCTTCCAACCCGAATTTTCTTGCCAGCTTGATAGCCGCTTCGTTCACCTCTGTACCTGAATTGGCAAAGAAAACCCGACCGTTCACATGTCCCGATGAACCCAAAAGAATGAGGTGATTCAGCATCGCTGCAACCTTTGGACCGATTTCATTTGCAAAAATGTTCGAGACATGGAGAAGTTTCTCCGACTG
>JABEUP010000234.1 GCA_013044365.1 Acidimicrobiaceae bacterium | reverse complement strand
CCACAGGACCCCTCGATCGCCATGCATTATCTGCAGAAGCTCACGCAGTCGGGCCATGCGCCGGCGCAGGCCTATCTCGCCGAGCTGTACTGGTCCGGCACGGTGGTCCGGCAGGACCGGAATATGCATTCCACTGTCCGCGAGCATCGAGGTGCGGCGTGTGGGTGTTTTTAGAAAACCACCCAGTTGGACGCTGCCCAGGGCTACAGGTGACAACTATTCAGAAAATGAATGAGGGATTGGCTTGTGGATGCACAAGCATTCGGAAAAACCCGGCATAAACTTTGCGGGCGCCCATCGCGGACACGCGGACAGGACACCACTCGGCGGCCTTTGGGGAACGCATATCCTAGTGAAACAGATCCCGCACCTTACTGAGAAACGAACCAGAGCGCATATGCTTTAAGGTTCTAGCCCACTGGTCTTCTGCGAGCACCTTTCTTTGGAAATCCGTTTCCTCTTTTTTCATCAGTTCCAGGACTCTTGTGTCTTCGTCATCATCCAGCCAGTACCCGTGTTGATTCTCGCAAAACTCCATTTCTAGATCGTAAAGCCTGTACTTGAATCTCTTGAGGAGAGCGTTACACTCTGGGCATTTAGCGGTTGTGGGTGTAGAACTGAAGACCAAGGTTCCCTTCGCATCATCGCCGAAATCAAAGACCTCGTCTTCCAGTTGTGCGAGCTCCTGATACTCCAGCCACATCCCCTTACAGGATTGACAGTAGTTGACCTTGATCTTGTGCCGAATTGCTGGCATCAGGTCCGAATTGCATTTAGGACATTTCAATTTTGCCTCCGCTTCATTCGGTTTCTAATCAATTGGCCTGCCATGGTTCTGGCATATTTTTTACGACATCAAGACGTTTGCGTGAGTCAAAATATTCCTTTTTGTCTCATAGAAAAAGTCATCAACTTGCCGGTTTTCCAACAGTTCCTGAATACCGCCGCATCTACATGGGGTCTATTCGTCGGTTGACCACTAGCTTATATATGAGGATTATAGCAGTATCCATTCATTTGCAGTTATGAGTTTGCGGGGGCAATTGCGGTGGACTCCATGGAAACCCGGGCGCCGAACCGCGAATGTGATCCGAAAGGCAGCGACCTCTTCTGTGGCGGCGTGAGCGTCCTGATTTGGATCGTTCCCGTGGTCATTTTGTTCATCGCCGACTCACTCGGCGGCGCCTATGCCACGGTTCTCTGGCCGGTGGCGCTGACGTTCATGGGAACGGCGTGCCTGGTGAATGCCAGGCGCTGCGGGAGGCGACACTGTTTCTTCACCGGGCCGTTTTTCCTGATACTCGCCGGGATAGCACTGCTGTATGGTTTAGGCATTCTGCCCCTGGGACCGCATGGCTGGCAGTGGCTGACTGACGCGCTGCTCATCGGCGGCTGCGTGCTATGCTGCGCCCCGGAATGGCTGTTCGGGAAGTATGTCCGGCAACGGTGACCAGCAAGCTTCAGTACCAGGGCCGATGTTGGTTACCTGCATAACAGGGAGTGCAAATTCCCTGTTCCGTTGCGTGGGAAATTTGCTTGTAACCGCCTGTTGCCACAGTGTTTTTGGATAAAGTTCTGGTGCTTTAGGAGAGCCTGGAAACCGAAAATTTTCCTGTTAATTCCCTGCTTGACAGGGAATTTGAGCGGAGAAGGATTCGTAGTGGACTGCATCCACCGCCAGTTTCTCTTGACCCTAAATTGGTCGCTACCCGATAATCTGTGCCCAAGATTTTGCGCCCGCAGTTCAGTTGGGCAAACCGGGGATTGCAGACGAAGCACCGCCTCGTCGCGGCGAGCGCCCAGCCAGGGAAGGCTGGGCTGGCGGGCACACCAGGGGGGGTACTGCCGCCGATGTCGAGTTTTGCGTAAGCGCCTGTAGCTCAGTTGGATAGAGTACCTGGCTACGAACCAGGGGGTCGGGAGTTCGAATCTCTCCAGGCGCGCCATTAAATCAAGCACTTACGATCATTCGCATTTCACGCGATGACCTCCGTGCCCATCTCGTGCCCAATCCGTGCCCAAGTCACAAATTGACCAACCTCCAGTCATTCCTAGTCGTTCTGACTTCAGAGATCGGCCTTAATCTGTTGTCGTAGACATAGCCATGTCTGATGTAATCAGACGAAACTGTTTCAAAGCCGCTTCTAAATCATCAACGATTTCCTGGGCGATGACGTCAGGCGGTGGGAGATTGTCAGATTCAGAGAGGCTTTCGTCGCGGAGCCAGAATATATCGAGGCTGGCTTTGTCGCGGGCCATGAGTTCGTCATAGGTATATTCGCGCCAACGGCCCTCGGGCGTCTTTTCGGACCAAGTAGCTTTGCGCTGGTGATGATTGGCTGGGTTGTAACACTTAACGAATTCATCCAGATCTTCATGCTTCAAGGGGTCGGTCTTGAAGGTGAAGTGCTTATTGGCATGTTACGCATTCCTTGAACGCCGTGGCTCTTTGCCGAGGAATCTCTCCAAAGCCATCCGTACCACTTCTGACCGGGTCGGAATCCTGCCCAATTCCTTCTGTAGTTGGGTCCGCTTTTCGTCAATTCGGGTTGCCAATTCTGCATCCAGGCGAACGTTGATTTGCATGCGGTCCATGAGGGTCTCCGGGTGGGGTAGTACCAGTCTAGACCCCCTCCGCTAAAAATGTCTAACAAATAGACTTGCATCTTCTGTCTAGTAGTCTATACTGTAGACAGCTAGACATAGGAGATTGCAATGGCAACTTATCTCACAACAGAAGAGCTTGCTGAACGGATCAAGTATGACCCCCGGACGATCCGGGACCGCCTCAAGGATTCGGTCCTCCTGGAAGGGCGTCATTATTTCCGCCCCTTTGGGGGCCGGAAGATTCTCTATGTATGGGAGCATATCCAGGAGGATATGGTGCGCCTCGCGCCAAAGAGGGCGACCGTAATCCCCCTCGCACGTGGAGGCGTCCTCGGTGGGTAGTATCCGCCGTAGGAATGACAAGGATGTATTGTTCCTGGATTTCCGCTTTAGCGGAGCCCGGTGTCGGGAGCAGACGGCTCTGCCCGACACCCCGGCCAACCGCAAGAAACTCCAAGCGGTCCTGGCCAAGCTCGAAGCAGAGATTACCCTCGGCACCTTTGAGTACGAACGGTATTTTCCCAACAGCCCTCAGGCAAGACAGTTTGCCGCTGCCATGCCACAGGCAGGCGGGCAGTACCCTCTGTTCCGGGTTTTTGTGGATGCCTGGCTCGCCCAAAAGGAGCCCGAATGGCGCCGGTCTCATATCACCCAAATCCACTACATGCTGGATCACTGGCTGCTG
>JABEUP010000233.1 GCA_013044365.1 Acidimicrobiaceae bacterium | reverse complement strand
TATCGGGAGGTAATCTATGTCGGGTTCGGTTATTGTTTCTGGAGCTCGCACACCAATTGGAAAGTTGTCGGGGGTTCTGTCGGGCTTGAGTGCAGTTGATCTGGGAGGCTTGGCAATCTCGGGGGCTCTGTCCAAGATTGCGCTCAGTCCCCAAGCTGTCCAGTATGTTTTCATGGGTCATGTTCTTCAGGCTGGCCAAGGCCAAATTACTGCGCGCCAGGCTGCAGTAAAGGCAGGCATCCCTATGGGTGTACCGGCCACCACGGTAAATAAGGTGTGTCTTTCCGGTCTGAACTCTATCTACCTGGCCGATCTGCTGATACGTTCAGGAGAAGCTGACATCGTGGTGGCGGGTGGTATGGAATCAATGACCAACGCTCCGTATCTTCTTCCGGGAGCCAGGGGAGGATACCGCCTGGGTGATGCGAATGTAATTGACGCACTGATGTATGACGCGCTATTTTGTGCCTTCGACAAATGTGCCATGGGAATTGGTACCGAGCAGTACACCAGAAAGAATTCAAGGATAACCCGGGAACGCATGGATGAGGTAGCTGCTAATTCCCATGAACGCGCCGCCGCTGCTACCAAGTCTGGCCGCTTCGCTGAAGAGATCATTGAGGTTGAAATACCCCAACGCAAAGGGGACCCACTCGTTATCGATACCGATGAAGGGGTACGCCCCGGAACGACGATTGGCACTCTCGCGAATCTTCGGCCGGCATTCGACAAGGACGGGACTATCACCGCAGGTAATTCGTCTCAGATTTCAGACGGAGCCGCTGCAGTCGTGGTGATGAGCAGAGATGTAGCGGAGAAGTTCGCGATCCAGCCTTTGGCAGAGATTATCAGTTACGGGCAGGTTGCAGGTCCCGACGCCTCCCTACTCACCCAGCCATCCAGTGCAATCAAAGCAGCTCTTCAGAAGGTCAATATGTCAGTATCTGACGTCGATCTTTTCGAGATTAATGAAGCTTTTGCTGCAGTTTCTGTAGCCTCGATGGATGATTTGGGAATCCGGGACGGCGTGGTGAATGTCAATGGCGGTGCTATTGCGCTTGGCCACCCGGTGGGGTCTTCCGGCGCACGGATTGCCCTTACTTTGGCAATCGAACTTAGCCGGCGCGGCGGCGGGGTAGGCGCAGCTGCGTTGTGCGGTGGTGGCGGCCAGGGCGATGCCATGATTATCCGTTCGGTGAGGTAATACGCTTTATTGTTAGTGCCGACACCTTGGCAGATTCGGATCGATGTGGCAGTAAGGTGCTGTGCCGTCAAGCCTCGCTTGTTGTCATGAACTTCTCTTTGCAGCCACTGCAGCAGAAATAGTAGTCAACGCCCTTGATGTTTGCAGTGTGTTCCGCATTTTCAATTTGTACTGTCATATTGCAGATCGGATCTATTGCAGTCCTGCTTTGATCCGAACTATGGTCATGGCTGCTCATTTGGGAATCCCTCCGTTGAATGTCGGCTGAGTTGTCAAAACGTTCTTTGCATCCACTGCTGCAGAAGTAATAGTGGGTGCCCATCGAGTGGCTGGTGTATTCGGCGGCTGCGGTATCCACTGCCATGCCGCACACTGGGTCCTTCGCGGCCGTTTGGGCGAAAGTACGGGTACCAACGGGTCCCGGTGACGGGTGCTGGCTCTTCAGGGCCGTTGCCGCCTTTTGTTGAAGCTCGGGCGACTTAGCGTAGCGTTCTTTGCAGTTGTCTGAACAAAAGTAGACCCAGCCGCCGTTTAAGTTGGTTTTCGCCGGAGCATTGGCGGTTTCAACCTGCATCCCGCAGACTGGATCTGTCGCATAGCCCTGTCCTCCTCCGAAACGGGTCCGGTTGCGGGCAATCCAAATCATTCCGGCGAAGACAAGGAAGAAAATGATGTCGAGGTAGGAGGACCAGTTTAACGAGATCCCCGACGACAGTATCTGGATCTTACGATTGGTCGGAATAATTCCAATCGGGCGGAAAATCTCCTCTATGATGAATCCGGCAACCGACATAACCAGCCAAAACAGTAAAACCATTTGAACCGCGAGCCTGGTTCCATAGAGCTTGCGGTAGATCATGGTCAGCGGAAATGCGACCAGGTCCGCAAAGATGAAGGATATTACGCCCCCAAAGGATATGCCGCCTTTCCAAAGGGCTGCTGCCAGCGGAATATTGCCAATCGAACATACAAAACTTAGAAATGCGATAATGGGCCCTACAAGTGCGTTTTCAATCTGGGTAAGCGTTCCGTGCCCGGTTATGAATACCACGCTCCATACCGAACCAGGAACAATAGTCGCCAGGTAACCAGCAACCAAAAAACCTATGAGCATTTCTTTTCTGAGCATCTTGAGATCAGAAAGTGCATAGTTGGCAGCGTCGGCCCAAAGTGCCGGAGTTTTCAGTCTGGATTGGAGATTCTTACCTTTGGTTTGAGAACCGTCTTCAAACTGAGGGCAAGAACGGTCGTATGTGCCAGTTGAAGGTTTAACAGACAGGGGAGTTGCGCAACTGGAATCGAATGAACCTTCCGGCGACCTGACTCTATTTCGTGCCTTGGCAATGGCGGCTGGGGTTATGACTGCGGCGCCGACTGCAACCAGGAGGCTGATCATTATCACACCGCCGATGAACTCGGCGGCAAAGAACTGCCAGCCCAGGAGTATCAGAAGTACGATACCGAGCTCAATTACGAGATTGGTGGATGCGAACATAAAGGCCATAGCGGAGAGAAAGTCTGCGCCTTTTGCGAATAGCGACTTAGCCATTGCGGAGGCTGCGTACGAACAGGAGGAAGAGGCCATGCCAAACAGTGATGCTTTAGCGACCGTTTTGGGCCTGTGGTCACCCAGTGTGTTTTCCATCTCATTACGGGTTACGAAAGATTGGACTGCACCAGATAAAGCAAAACCCAGAACCAGTGCCCAGGCAGTGTCCCAAAACATATAAAAAGCTTCTTCGGCGCCCCCGGCGAATTTTGAGTAGATACTCAGGTAAATCAATGGATGCCCGATTCCCGACTTTAGCCAACTCGACAAATATCTTTAGATTTAATCCGCTGTATCTTGGTTTAATTCTAAAAACACGATCCAGATGACACAATAGTCCGGGCTAAATCGTAAGTGGTAGTTAGACGTTATCCAGTTGCTAAAATACCTCATCAGACCTGGCGGCTATAGCCGCCACATAGATTTGGGTACCTTATAGGGAGGATCCGGTTTTTTCCACAGAGTTATATGACCCAGGCAGCTTTGTTAGGTGATATCGCGTGAGCCGGAAAAGTCGTTCCCTGGGGGCTCTCCTAACTCGTAAATTGAGACTAAAGTCAAGCCATGGCAAAACCTTCAGAAATTCTCGCTTCTCTTGATATCACTCTTCCAACTCCTCCCCCAGCGGCCGGATCTTATTCTCCTGTAGTCCAAAGTGGGACCACGCTGTATGTTTCCGGGAACCTTCCCCTAAAGGATGGCGTGCTCGTCAATCCCGGCACGGTTGGAGATACCGTCGATATCGGTGCTGCGAACCAAGCTGCTCGTATTTGCGCCATCAATATACTCGCAAACGTCGCCAACTATTTGGGGTCAGTCGATAAAATCAAGAAAATATTAAAGGTAAATGGCTTTGTGGCCAGTGCATTTGGTTTCTCGGATCAGCCCAAGGTTATAGACGGTGCATCGGATTTTTTTCTGGCGGTGTTCGGCGAGAGTGGTCGTCATGCCCGTTCCGCTGTTGGAGTGTCAGCTTTGCCTCGTGGCGCCTGTGTCGAGATAGAAGCCGTTATCGAGATTTAGTTTTATTCAGGCGGTGGCTTATCTACTGTTCCTGAGTTATATCAATTA
>JABEUP010000232.1 GCA_013044365.1 Acidimicrobiaceae bacterium | reverse complement strand
GTACCAAGGAAAACCATGGTTCGCTCGATACAACAAGTTGCACCCTTCGATCACCCGCTGATTCCAACTATCGGCTGGGCCAGTGGCATAGCGCCCATAGAACCGTAGAAGGTTGCATCTCCGAAGGAGAAAACTCCGCCGTCTTGTGCCGCCAGCCAGTAGCCCTTGCCGTCAGGGGTCGAAGCGAAACCGGCCACTGGATTTGATGTCGGCTCACCGGCCAGCGAGCTATGGTAGGCCGCATCTCCGAAACTGGAAATATTACCGTCCAATGCGACCAACCAATAGCCCGTACCACTCGGGGAAGCAGTTCAGGGCTTTTACCAGGAACGATTCAACGTGACTTTCATGTAATACCTAGGTTGACCTGCTATTGGTGTGTATGGGTGTAGATAGGTGTTTACGAGTAATATTTTCCCAACTACATACCAAACTACCGACCAATTACGGTTGTGCTAAACAATTCGCAGATTACGAGGGATAGCTCCTTGTTTCCTCAGTTCTAACCATGTGGAGATGTGGGGTAGAACGCTCACTCTTCAGTAGCACACCACCCCTTGTCGACATGGAACGTCCGCCAGGGTCATAACACCCGATATCGTAATTTGAACAATGACAACATGAGAGTGGAACAAAATGGGGGCCGATGTCGCCAAGGGTGTAAATCGATATTCCTTGGCGCTAAACTTTTGCAAAGCTGAGCCCATCATGGTCGGTGAACCGGGTACTGAAACCTGCCGGAGCCAACCCTCAGCCCCGTATGCTGCAGCTCTCCGAATAACGTCCACATCCGTTTTCACCTATCTTGTTCCTTAGAGTTTTGCCCATGCTGACACTCGCAATTCAAGGTTGTGTTCATGTTGGAGGTTTTACGGAATGAGAAGAAATGACTTTTGGATAAGTCCCAGCTCCACCCACTCAAGCGGAAGCCACTACAGTGATTCGGAGTCTTCCTTTGCCAGACTTTCAAGAGTCATCGTGATCTTGGTCGTGTTAATTGTAGTTTTGTCGGTGGTACAGCTCATAAGGCCGGTGCCGCTTCCAAATGCAAAGTCTACCGTTAGCGACAAAGTGATTCCCGGAGCAACTCCTTCACTACCCTGGCCTTCACAAGGTGGCGGTGAGATTCAGATCCAAAATATTGGTACAGTTGGTAGCTTCAATGCAAACTCCCAGATTCCTCTGGCATCAGTAGCAAAGATTGTTACAGCGTTGGTTATCGTCAAGGACCATCCCTTGGCACTTGGCACCATAGGGCCGACTCTTACCATGACCCCGAGTGATGTGGCTACCTATCAGTCCATGCTGCAGCAACAGGATTCCGTGATGGCTGTGGCCAATGGAGAACAGCTTAATGAATACCAACTTCTTGAGGCCCTTCTCGTTCCTTCTGCTGACAATATCTCATCCACACTGGCCATCTGGGACGCCGGCTCCACGTCTGCATTCGTTGCAAAGATGAATTCCATGGCCAAGTCGCTTGGAATGACTAGGACGGTTTTCAAAGATCCCACCGGCCTCGACAGCGGAACCGTCGGAACGGCGCACGACCAGGTCCTAGCCGCTCTGGCCCTGCTGAAAAATCCGGTGCTCGCTCAGATAGTTGCCAAGCCCCAGGCCACTCTCCCCGTGGTGGGGGTAGTCTATAACGTCAACTATGACGTGGGCCATGACGGCTTTGTTGGGATCAAAACTGGCTCAATGGGCAATGAGGGAGACCTTGTATTTGCTGCAACCGTGGCAGGGTCCAAGGATCTGATCGTTGGGGTGATCTTGGGCCAAACGGGAGTTCAGCCACTCATTGCGGCGTTGTCTGAGAGTACGAAGCTAGTTAATGCGGCTCGAAAAGTGCCGTCCCATTTCAGTGTTTTGAAGCAAGGTCAGGCAGTTGCTTCTATATCTGCGCCTGGTGCTCAGCCAGTGGCGGTTGACGCAGCACAAAGTGTTTCATTCGTTGGTTGGCCCGGACTGCACGTGACCTATAGTGCAAAATTCATCAAGCTGGGTCATGCCATTCCCAAGGGCGCAAAAGTCGGACTACTTACCGTGGCAATCGGTGCGCAAACCGCAACGGTACCGCTAATCGCCACCAAGGCCATTCAAAGTCCGTCGTTGGCTTGGCGTCTCGGGAGACTCTAGAAGCTGTCAATGATAGCCAGAGTGACTCAACTTCATCAGCAAAACTAGTGTCATAAATGTGAAGTCGCAACTTCTCCGAGGCGTTTCTAACTGATGAACTCTGAAGAGAAGTCGTATCTCAATAGCCTGCAAACGTTTGGACATCCTGAGTTTCCAACGCGACAGTCTGTCCATACTTAAGTACTTTGTGACCGTTAGTTTGAACAGCTCTGAAGCAAACGAAAACGTCTGAACTGTTATCCTGAGATATTAAGTCCATACCCTCCAAGAGTTGAATTACCTTACCGGTCAACATGGCGACGGTCTCACTTCCTGGAGAATAGCTACAATCACCACAACACAGAAGGGAATTCCTCTGTTCAAACGAAAGATGTCCTACTTTGGACAGTATTCAGCTGGGTCAGCTACCCTCCATTGAGCCATAACAATACCTTGATGGCATTTTTTGCAGGATATGCCTTCCAATTCGAGCCGCCAGAGAAAACGGATCACGAGGTATGCTAACCCGTCTCGAGCGAGCTGTGCTCGACCAGGTCAGCTTTTTCCCTGTGCGTGATAGCCGGGTATTCCGAGCAGTTCGTCAATCGTCGCAAAGCTGTAGCCGTCTCTGAGCAGATGGTCGACAACCAGCTTCACCGCTTCGACGGTCCGGCCTCGGGGGCCGGTCCGAGCGTCGAAACCATCATGGAAGATCAGGATTGCACCCGGTCGCACCTTTGCCAGGGCCCGGCGGGCGATCCTTTCAGGGCTGGGTTGAAACACTTCAAGCACATGTGCGAACTCTCCCGAGATTGGTTCTAGACCTTGGACCCTCAAGGTCCGCAGCATTGAGGGATGACGGAACAACCAGGGTGGGCGGAACAGAGCCGGTCGCCGACCCAGCAGTGTAGTCAGTGTCTGCTGGCCTCTCTCGATATCTTTCTTCTGGATAGACCAACGGAGGCAGTGGCGGAATCGGTGGGAGTAAGAATGAGTTCCGATGAGATGACCTTCTCTGGCCAAACGCTCCGTTACTTCTGGGTTCCGGTCGACGCAACGCCCCACCTGGAAAAATGTAGCAGTAACCGCTCGCGTACGTAAGAAATCTGCGATCTCCGAGGTGAACGGCTCATTGGGACCGTCGTCAAAAGTCAATGCCACGACCTTCCCGGATGTCATACCCTTGTAGGAGAAGTCCCCAAACAATTGCGAATACGGTGACATGAAAATCCAGTACCCCAGCCCCAGCACCACAGCCGATATGCTTCCAGAGGCCAGGATAATCATCAGACGGGCAGGAATAGGTCGCGGCGTAGGACAGTGAATGTTGCTTCGAATCCCTCCGCAAGATCTCTTCCTATCGGTGTCGCGAAGATGGCTAAAAGGATACAGATCCCCCACATTCCAGCACCGTAAGCACCAGGCCATATCTTCAGATAGGCACGTGGAGACTTCCTCTCGGTGCGAAATGCAGGTGCTGTATGCATCAGTGTCCGACGGAAGAGGCGGTTCAAGAGGTAGGCAAGGGCGTAATAGTAGAAGAAGGTGACGAAGAGGTTATAGAATAGCCCCCTCTGAAGGCGTCGAGCCGAGGTCATGGTCGGGTTGTCTCGCAGGAAGATCACCTTTCCTCGGCGACGCAAGCGTCTGAGCAGATCGAGTTCGTCACCACCCTGGGTCAGCCTGGTGTCGTAGCCACCCCAGGCTGTCTTCTTGAACGAAAAATTCGTGGCAGTGACGTAGAGTACCCGACCTGTCACAAGGGCGATAAAGTAAACCGCACTGAAAAGAACACTGGAATAGATGGTTCCCCACCAAGGAGCATTTGAGAACCTGCAGGAACCGGCGACAGCGACGCAAGAGGGGTCTGCCGAGAAGGCCTTGTCGATACCCGACAACCATGACGTTGGGAAGGTGGTGTCAGCATCAGTCGAAACTACAATCTCCCCTCGACTGTTTTCCGTCCCGGTTTGCCGAGCCTGGCATATCCCCGGACGCGGTTCTGACACGACTCGGACACCATGTGCTTCAGCGATATAGGCAGTGTTGTCGGTGCTGTTGTTGTCCACCACGATCACCTCGTAATCGCCTGAAAAGTCCTGACAAGAGAGCGAAGCGAGCGTGGTGGCTAAGTAACTAGCCTCGTTCAGTGCCGGGATTACTACGCTGAACCGCGGTTGACATGAGAAGGGCATGGCGTAAATCTTACTTGAACACCGGTTCACAAAATCTCCAAAGATTGGCCAATTGATGCTCCAATACCGATTTAAATCCACCCGATTTCCAGTCCCGATTTGTCCCAGCGGCAATTGAGCAATTGATAAGGGTTGTTTTATCAGCTTCAGGTCCACGACATTGGCCTTGTAGCGCTCGATAGGAGTATGGACATTCCACCTACGGTCAGACCTGATCGAATCACGATCCGGCCAATTTTTCCCCAACGTCAGATTCTTGACCAGTCCGCCACAACCTCCCCCAGATGACTATTAGAGCCATTTATCACCTAATGTCGTTTCTATGAGAATTCCAGCTGCTTTGCCACCACAGAGAAGACGCGTAGCTAAAAGACAGTTACTTTTTTTCGTCGCGATCGTTATTGTCTTCGTTCTTCTGCTGTCCCTGAGGAGCATCGCAGTTTTCTATACCGATTTTCTTTGGTTTTCAAACATTCATTTTACCGAGGTTTGGAAAGGCATATTGCTTGACAAGTTAGGACTCGCAATCGTTTTCGATCTGATCTTCTTCGTTCTTATGTTTGCCAATCTTGCGGTCGCTAAAAAGCTGAGTCCACCGATGCCAGCCCCGCATACAAGCAACGACGAGCTTATTGTTCGTTTTCGATCGATTACAAGCAAATTTCCAAGACTCGCCCGGATAATTGTTTCGGCTTTCCTGGCGATAATCGTAGGCACCCCAGCTTCTGGCCAGTGGAAAAACTGGATACTGTACTCCAATTCAGTACCTTTCGGCTGGAGCGATCCTCAGTTTCACAAGGATGCCTCTTTCTACATCTTCCGATTACCTTTTCTCTCATTTCTGGTGTCGTGGAGTATCCTGGCTCTCCTAGTTTTGCTCTTGGCAGCAGCCGCAGCGAGTTACTTCGATGGCGGGATACGATTGCAGGGAACAGGCCCGCGAGTGAGTCCGGCGGTTAAGGCCCATCTATCCTTCATTCTGGCATTGATAGCCCTAGTCAAGGCAGTTGGCTACTACCTGCAAAGGTATAAGTTGGTAAATGCCAGCGATGCCTACGTGAATGGAGCCGGCTATACCGATATCCATGCGGTGCTGCCAGCACTTACACTGCTCCTTTTCATTTCAGTTGTTTCGGCAGTCATCCTTCTCCTCAATATCCGACGCCGAGGGTGGGTGCTGCCGGCGGTGGCTGTCGGTCTATGGGGACTTATTTCCGTAATTCTGGGAGGTGTCTATCCGGCAATAGTACAAAAGTTTGTTGTGCAGCCATCGCAGATCTCGAAAGAGTCGCCTTACATTCAACGCAATATTACGGCTACACGATTTGCAATGGGGATAAATAATGTCGCTCAGCAGCCATTCGATTACACCAGCACAATAAGCGGTGCAACTCTGGCAACGGATGCGCCAACTCTGGCCGCCGCAAGGCTTTGGGATCCAACAACTCCGGTCCAGACCTTTAACAAACTCCAAGACATCCGCTCTTACTATCAGTTCAACGGCTTGGCGGTGGATCGTTATGTCATTAACGGAACTCAAACACCGGTAATCATTGGCGTCAGACAGATCAACGCGACGGACTTGCCAGCACAGTCATGGATAAATCTCCACCTACAATACACACACGGCTACGGCGCGGTGCTGGCTCCAGCTAACCAAGCTACCGCCAATGGAAACCCGGCATTCGACATTCAGGACTTGCCGCCATCATCGAGTAGAGGGGCACCTACCATTTCACAGCCCCAGGTCTATTACGGAACAAATAATCCCGGTTTTGTGATTGCCAACACTAACCAACCTGAGATCGACTATCAAACTAACTCTGGTACGACGGTTGAGACGCATTATCAAGGTACCGGCGGGGTCCAGCTGTCCTCGTTCGTTAGGCGAGCGGCCTTTGCATTAAGATTTGGTGACATCAACACGCTGATTTCGGGTTTGATAACTCCCAATTCACGGTTTATGTTCAATCGTGATATCGTTCAGCGGGCTGAGAAAGCCGCCCCGTTTTTGAAGTATGGTTCACAACCATATCCGGTCATTTACAATGGCCAGATTTATTGGATCATCAATGGGTACACGACTACCTCGCAATTTCCGTATGCACAAGCAGCTAACATCTCACACATAAATCCTGGTTCTGGCTTGAATTCGCAGTTCAATTACTTCCGCAATTCGGTGAAAGTCGTTATCAATGCCTACTCAGGTTCAATGAAATATTACGTCGTGGACCAGGCTGACCCAATCATCCAAGTTTACGAAAAGGCGTTTCCGAACATCTTCACTCCGGTTTCTCAAGCACCTTCGGGATTAGTTGCGCACTTCAAGTACCCCTTCGATGGGTTTACAGTGCAGGCAACCATGTACGGTAGGTACCACATAACCAATCCTGCTGGATTTTACAATGCGGGAGATGCTTGGACATTGGCCCAAGATCCTGGAACCTCACCTAGCAAGACGGCACTGACACAAACGCAATCGACAAATTCCCTCGGCCTGCCGGTTATAAGTACCCAAGTTGCCCGGATGCAGCCCTCATACCAGCTTTTGAGGCTTCCTGGCCAAACTGGACTGAGCTTTGACCTTACTGAGCCTTTCGTCCCAGTTTCCACCAACAACCAAATTCAGACTCTCTCTGGATTCCTGGCAGCAAGCTCTGACCCGGGATCGTATGGAAAATTGACGGCCTACATCACTCCGAGATCGATGCAAGTGGACGGTCCTGCGTTGGTAAACGCAGCTATAAGCGCATCACCAGGCATATCGCAAGCCATTTCTCTACTGGATCAGCATGGATCCCAGGTTGAATTTGGACAGATGCTGATGATTCCCGTGCACAAGGCCCTGCTTTACGTCAGACCTCTCTATGTTCAGTCATCACAAAATCCATTGCCCGAGTTGAAGCAGGTCATTGTCGTATATGGTACCCAGGCGGC
>JABEUP010000231.1 GCA_013044365.1 Acidimicrobiaceae bacterium | reverse complement strand
GTAAACTGCGAAGCCCCGATTGCTGTGGCCCGGATGCCTTCTCCGGTAGCTGTGATTGTTAGTTTTCTTCTCTCGAATTCATTTTTAATCGCCCGGGTGAGGTAAATTGCCATATCGTTAAAGACGTGGGTCTCCCGGTCGAATAAATATTCTGAAACTCCGCCGGAGAACGAAAACAGACAGTCGCCGACTGGCGGACGCGAAAGTCCAGGCGTGAGCATAAGTTGTTTTGAGAGTTCCGTAGAAGCTCCACCCAGTGCACTTGCCATTAAAGCCTTAGCTAGCGCATCCGCAAAGAGCTCTTTGTCCCTTTCCCCGAGCGCAAGTCCTGCCCGAAGTTCGATCCCCATGGAGTCAGCAATTCGGTAGGCGGCATTCTCGATTCGAACCAACTTGTTCTGTTCATCGAATGCAAGTAGTCTTGCTCCAACTGAGACTGCCGCTGTTTCGAGCACTTCACCATCGCGTATCAGGGCAAGCTTACTGGTACCCCCACCAATATCTATGTGAAGTACCTCGCGCTTCTGCCTCCGAGAGAGGGCCACCGCCCCGGATCCAAAGGCTGCCAGGATGCCCTCAAGGTTATGGCCGGCAGATGCACAGACAAATTTTCCTCCGTGAGCCGCGAAAAGCTCAGCCACTGCTCTCGAATTACGCCGCTCCAGGGCCACTCCGGTAAGGATAACGACTCCAGTGTCGACATCTAACGGTTCCACGCCGGCATTACGGTAACTTTCCTCGATGAAGGCTGAGAGTTGTGCGACGTCGATTGTGGCATCATCGGTGAAAGGTGTGAGAAGAATGGGCGAGCGGTGAATTTCCTTGCGTTCCACAACAACGAACCTGCTTGAGAGAGATTGCGCAAGCCGTTGAAGATGCAATTTTGAAAATACCAGGTGCGTAGTTGACGAACCGACGTCAACTCCCACCGTGATCAACTCGACGTTGTCGAGTAGCCAGGTATTTGACTCTCCTTCTTGGTCATGGGACCCAGAATCTAAAGATTCATCACCCGTATTACCGAGGAAGGCAAAGTCGAATTCGTGGTCATGATGGTGGTCGTGTCCCACTAGCTAATGGCGGAAATGAAGTGGTCCATGCGGGCCTCAGCCCCATTCTTTGCCAACTCATCGAGATACATGGGGTGAATACGCGGATCCTGATCCTCATATTCAATTTGCTTTCCACCCTTTTTGAGACTGACATCCATACCCTGGAAAACCTTCACTTTGTCCTGGCTGAACGGGAAGCGTAATCCTCCGAAAGCGACAGCGAGATATCGTGCTGGTTCGGGGCTGGTGTTGAAGTGCTGGTGAAACATCATATCTTCAGGAGCATAGGCGCTACCATGTCTCCAATCGAATCGCCGGAAATCCTTTTCCCCTTCGAACCACAGGATTGAATATCCGTGCCCAGTGACTGGGAAAATATGAAAGTCAGCACCATGGCGATGACCTTTCTTGTACGTGCCCACCGGCATTTCTGACATGTGTGCATGCATGGTTCCCTGAGCCAGGGCAAACATGATATTCGATCCCCCTGCGCCTCTGTCCTGCCATTCCTTGAGCTCAAAGGTGCTGAGATCAGGTACAAAGTTTGTTTCCCACATATGGCGTCCAGGACGGTGGGGAATGAACTCCCCCTCGCCTTCAAAGAATCGGTTTTCTCCCATGCGCCCGACAAAATCATAAGGGTTGTTGAAAATGAATTCATAATCATGAAAGAGCTTCGTTATCATTGGCAAGTTTGTGGTCGAAACAAAGCGGGCTGATTTCGTTCCGCTAGTGTTGAAATGGCGATACTTGGCGTTCAGGGGAATAGCGAAGAGGCTCTTGGGTCCCCACTCAAATGAATGCTTCAGTCCGTCAGGTCCCTCGATCGTGGTACTTCCATGTCCATCCAGAACATAGACGACCTCTTCGAACAAATGCCGCTGTGGATCCGAGGATCCCCCTGCCGGAATTTCCAGGATAAACGTGTCGAGATAGTCTCCACGTCCGGAAACAAGTGCAAACGCGCCTTTAGCGCCCATTCGGGACCATGGTTTCACTTCAAGGGCGAGAAGATCAAACCCGAATTCCTCGTATACCGGAACTCCCTCTTCTTTCACCCAGTCCGAATACGGATCAATCAGTAAGCGGGTTTCTGCCATTCAAATCCCTTCAATTGGAAGTGCTCCAAATGGAGCAAATAGGTACGGAAAGTCCACTGTTACCTGCCGTCACAACGACTAATGTTACTTCTTTGAAATTTCCAAATTCAAATTATTGTTTGTGTTAATCAATAGTTTCAAAAAGATAATTGCCGCCAGCGGGCGATTCAAGAGAAACAAAAAGAAAAGCCCGTTTTCCGCAGCACATAATCTAATTCTTTGATAATGAAATTATATTCGCTTCGCCGGGCTCTTTACACAAACCTGGTGATTTTAACACACAGGCCCGCATTTCTACATCTCAAGTACAAAGGGATTCGTCGCCCGTTCGATGCCGATTGTCGTGGTGTCACCATGGCCAGGCAAAACGATAACACTGTCATCAAGGGTCAATATTTTAGATCGCATCGACTCTGCGAGTTGTGCAAATGAACCTCCCGGAAGGTCAGTTCTCCCTATGGACCCTTTGAACAGATGATCTCCCGAAAACAATATTTTTTCACCTGTCTCACCGTCATCGATCACGAAACATATTGATCCCTTTGTATGTCCCGGTGTATGAAGTACCTTAAAATTAAGTCCCGAACCACTAAAAGTGTCACCATCATCCAGGTTGTAAATCAGCTCCGGAGGTCTGACGTCGATTCCCGTTTTGGCCAGTTCCTGTCCAAGCAAACCTGAGGTGCCGACCGGATCAAGCAACAGATGCTTATCAAGACGATTGATATAAACCCCAAGATCAGGGGAGGATTCCGTTTGAAACCTAACCCGAGAAATGGCGCCTACACCGCCAATATGGTCTATGTGGCCATGAGTGGCAAGGATTGCCACCGGTTTCAATCCGCTTGATTCAAGCACACTGAGGATTTCATCCGGTGACGGTGGGACGTCAACTAGAACGCATTCGGATTCGCTTTTTGAGCTGGAAACTATCCAGCAGTTCGTTTGTGCAATCCACAGTGGCAACTGACGAATAAACATCTTCACCTGATTTTGGCTGGTTCAGCTCCCGATACCAGATGGCAAGGAGGTTTCTATACTGTTTCAGCATAAGCTGCACGTCTCAGCATTAACGGGCTGCTACAAAGATTTTGATTTATTCAAGTGGTTATTGTGGCATTAGCTGATTTTGGGTCAGATATTTAGGAGGATTCTGGTGGCGCTGAGAGTGGTTATAGCCGAGGATGAGGCCATCATCAGACTCGATCTGAAAGAGATCCTCGAGGATGAGGGTTATGAGGTCGTTGGTGCAGCTAGCCGCGGAGAAGAAGCGATAGAAATGATCCTCACCCTAAAGCCGGATCTTGCCATCCTGGACATCAAAATGCCGGGCATGGACGGCATCGAAGTCGCCTCTGAACTTTCAAAAGAAAACATTTGTCCGGTGGTGATCTTAACGGCATTCTCGCAAAGAAGCTTTGTTGAACAAGCACGCGATGCTGGCGTGTTGGCCTATCTGGTAAAACCATTTCAGGCTTCTGATCTTGTTCCGGCAATAGAGTTGGCCAGAGCAAGATTTCAGGAGAAAGTTGCACTGGAACACGAGGTTGCCAACCTCTCTGACAAGGCGGAGCGCGCTGCGGCGCAGTTGGAGACCAGAAAATTGCTCGACCGTGCCAAGGGAATCCTAATGGATACCCACTACATGAGCGAGCCCGATGCCTTCGGATTCATACAAAGGAAGGCGATGGATTCAAGGAGTCCAATGGGAGAAGTTGCACGCAAAGTGATTGATGGAGAGATCGCCCCGCTTGAGTAGCTAAGGCATTATTCCTCGGCCAGGGAAAGGCTCCATTTGAGTAACAGGTCCTGTTTGTCGTAGTTAGCATTTAGCATGGCAAATGTGGCAAAGCTTCTAGTATTGGACGGTTTCTCCCTCGCTTTTCGTGCTTTTTTTGCGTTGCCGGAAACGATGATAACTTCCTCCGGCCAATATACCAATGCGATTCACGGCTTTACCTCGATGCTCTTGAATCTTGTAAAGGATCATCAGCCCACACATATCGCGGTGGCATTTGATCATCCTGATCCAACATTCAGGGATAAACTTTCGCCACAATACAAGGGAACACGCAAGAAAACGCCGGAGTCTCTTCTGTCCCAGATACCCCTGATTGGCCAGGTTATCGAAAGTCTTGGCATCGTTTTGGTGGAGGCACCAGGATTTGAGGCAGATGATGTTATAGCGACAATTGCAGAAATGGCAAGGAAAATCAAACTTCCGACCATAGTTGTAAGTGGCGACCGCGACAGCTTCCAACTTGTCTCAGACCCATACGTCCAGGTTTTATACAATCGTCGCGGTGTGAGCGATTATGAGTTACTGGACTCTGCCGGGATTGAGCGGAGAATGGGGGTAAAGCCGGAGGCCTATCCGGAGTTCGCGGCTCTACGAGGCGATCCGAGCGACAATATTCCCGGTGTTCCCGGGGTAGGGGAGAAGACGGCTGCCAAACTCATAAATGAGTTCGGTTCGGTCGAAGAACTATTGAAGAACTTAGATGGACTGCCCCCGAAATTAATGTCCTCCCTCAGCGATTACCGAGATCAGTTGCGTCTGAACCTTCAGCTGATTCCTTTAGTCCGCGACGTGCCTATCCATTTTGGGATTGATGATTTCGAGCTGGGGGAATGGGATCCAAAGGCTGCCGAGGACCTCTTCGGTTTCTTAGAATTCAGCAGGATTTGGCAGCGTACGCTTTCCATCTTTGGGCTTCGGGCGACAATTGGAACACATGACGTCCCGAGCGCATTTGAGCCGTCCGTTGCCATGGCCGAGCCATTGTCAGTCAAAAAGGCTGGAAAGGCGAGCGAGGTCCAAGAGTTTTTAGACAACATTTACGGAACCAACCGGTCAATCTTTCTTGAGGTGGCTTGGAGCGGAGCACCCGGTCGTTCTGAACCGAGATCATTGGCGTTAGCGCTTTCACCGGAATCCGGGGCTTGTTCAGTGCTGTTGTTCCCAGCCGAGGTTCTTGGAGAGTCCCGAGCTAATGACAAGATATTCAGGGCAATCTCTGACTCATCCCGGCCGGTCAACGGTGTTGGACTCAAGGAGGTCTTAAGATACCAGTACTCAGTTTTTGGGAGGGTATTTTCGGTCGGATTAGACGGGTCAGTGGCAGGTTATCTCCTCGATCCTTCGGATTCCGGGTATGGGTTGGATGCTCTGGCGGCAAAGTGGCTGGATAGCCCGGTGGAGGGATTGGGTCAGAGTCCAACTGGTTTGAATCTGACACTTGGTTTTGACGAGGAAAAAGATGAGTCGGCACTGGTAGGTCGGATCGGAGCAGCGGTCACAACTGTATCGAAGATCTCCGCGGCATTGACAGCTAAAAACCTCGCCGATCTCTATAACAACATTGAAAAACCTCTCATAAGCGTTCTGGCAAAGATGGAAGCGAGGGGGATTCTTGTCGACAAGGAATATCTCTCAAAACTGCAAAGGGAATTCGCATCCGAGGCTCTGGAGCTACATCGGGAGATCCAAGAGATCTCCGGCAGCTCATTCAATGTTAATTCCACTCAGCAGCTTGGTAAGGTGTTGTTCGAGAAGCTTGGTCTCCAGCCGCTAAAGCGGACCAAAACCGGCTTCTCAACCGATGCCAGGAGTCTCGAACGTCTAGTGGGGCTTCACCCGATAATTGGCAAAATAATGCGTTATCGGGAGGTGGAGAAGCTGCGCTCCACCTATGGTGAAAGCCTAATTTCCGAAATCGCACCCGATGGCAGGATTCATGCGAGTTTTTCCCAGACCGTTGCACGGACAGGCCGACTGTCTTCTGACCATCCGAATCTTCACAATATTCCGATCAGGACCGAAGATGGCAGGCGGTTTCGTAATGCCTTTATAGCACCCGTCGGCAGGCGGCTGATAATTGCCGACTACTCGCAGATTGAACTGCGGGTAATAGCACATCTCTCAAAGGACCCGGGGTTGCTTGAAGCCTTTGCTAACGGTATAGATATACACCGTCAGACTGCCAGCTACACCTTCGGTGTTCCTTTGGATGAGGTAACCTCCTCTCAGCGCAATAAGGCAAAGATGGTGGCATACGGCCTCGCATATGGAATGGAGGCCTATGGATTGTCACAGAGGCTTGGAATTTCGGTACCTGAGGCAGATGAGATACTCAAGGCTTTTTTCGCCGGTTTTCCCAAGGTGAGTAGCTACATGAAACAGACAGTTGAAAAGGCCAGAACAGATGGATTCACTACCACTGAATTCGGAAGGATACGACCTCTGCCGGAGCTTTCTTCGCGCAACTTTCGTTTGAGAGAGGCTGCTGAGCGACAAGCTATGAATGCAGGTATTCAGGGGCTGGCGGCGGATATATTCAAGATTGCCCTCGTCAAGCTTGACGAGGAATTGGCAGAACTAGATGGGAATCTTGTTTTGCAGGTTCACGACGAGGTACTCGTTGAATGCGATTCAGCTTCAGCCGATGATATATCTGCATTGGTCAAACGGGTTCTGGAGGGAGCTGTGCAGCTTTCCGTGCCACTTGACGTGAATGTTTATTGCGGAATGAGCTGGGCGGATGCGAAATAGTTTATGTGACGATGCGGCTTGCCAATTGATCTTAGTTTCTGGCCTCAAGACAACGCAATTGTCGCTAATGTAGTTGGAATCTACTTTGTTAGATTTGGCCTAGATTGTGGCCAATCGAACAGGAACTTGAGTCTCAGTTATGGACCCAAGCATGATTGTCAGAAAAGAAAGCGACCTAACTAAATGTCCGATACTACTAACACCCCTGATACAGATGGAATCTCCTCGACCGTAGAGGCAATTCCCGAAGGGGAGTACATACCACGCGTGATCGTCTTTGACGACCTAGGGGAAACTTCTCTCGACGACGCGATTGCTGGCACCATCGTTGAATTCGAGGACGGCGATCTCGTATTCGGCAAGGTGGTGAAGGTTGATAAGGACGAAGTTCTCCTTGACATCGGCTTCAAATCAGAGGGAGTTATTCCTGCGCGGGAGCTTTCAATCCGACACGACATTAACCCATTTGAGGTCGTCCAGCTCGGCGAGGAGATTGAAGCTCTGGTTCTCCAAAAGGAGGACAAGGAAGGCCGGTTGATCCTTTCCAAGAAGCGCGCTCAGTACGAGCG
This sequence comes from Acidimicrobiaceae bacterium, assembly GCA_013044365.1. Taxonomy (GTDB): domain Bacteria; phylum Actinomycetota; class Acidimicrobiia; order Acidimicrobiales; family Acidimicrobiaceae; genus SCQM01. The sequence continues at coordinate 16,611 of JABEUP010000231.1, read as the reverse complement.
TGCATGGGGTACCATCGAGGCGATCAAGAACGCTAATGGAGTAGTAAAGGGACCCGTCATCGAAGTGGTAAAGGGTGGCCTCATCGTAGATATTGGCCTAAGGGGATTTCTCCCAGCTTCACTGGTCGAACTTCGAAGGGTAAGAGATCTCCAGCCCTATGTTGGCAAAATGGTCGAGGCTAAAATCATCGAACTCGACAAGAACCGAAACAATGTTGTGTTGTCTCGAAGATCATGGCTGGAAGAGACCCAGAAGGAGCAGCGTGAGGAGTTCCTTGAGAATCTCAAACCAGGTGAAGTCCGTCGGGGCGTTGTTTCATCAGTGGTTAACTTTGGAGTCTTTGTCGACCTCGGCGGAATGGACGGCCTGGTTCACGTGTCGGAGCTTTCCTGGAAACATGTGGATCATCCGTCATCAGTGGTTCAAGTCGGTGACGAAATTCAGGTATTGGTTCTTGACGTCGATTTGGACAAAGAGCGGATTTCCCTCTCACTCAAGGCAACTCAGAGCGATCCCTGGCAGGAGTTTGCCAATGCTCACAAGGTCGGAGAACTGGTCTATGGCCGCGTAACCAAGTTGGTTCCATTTGGTTCATTTATTCAGGTCGGCGAGGGTATTGAAGGCCTTGTGCATATTTCTGAGATGGCAGCTCACCACGTAGATCTTCCTGAGCAGGTTGTACAGCCAGGGGAGGAGCTATGGGTAAAAATCATCGACATTGATTTGCAGCGACGCCGGATTTCACTTTCCATTAAGCAAGCTGCCGAGGGCGGGGAAGTCGCTGCTGAATACCGTGAGGCCTTCGGGGAACACGCCTATGATGACGAGGGCAATTATATCGGTCATATCGACTACTCTTTAGACTTTACCCCCGAGACTGAGGCTCAGGCAGCCTGGGCTGAATATGTGGCTGAACACGGATTGGAGCTTCCGGCGTCGGGTGGAAAGCCAGAGGATGAATTTGCCGAGTCCGCGCAGGTCGATGATACTCTGGCCGCCAACTCGGGATCATCTGAATCGGGAGATGACTAACAGCTCCGCTTCTATGCCGATTATTGGCCTGACTGGTGGAATTGGTTCAGGCAAGAGCACCGTTTCGGATAAATTGGCTAACGCAGGTGCCTGCATAATTGACTCGGACCTGGTTGCACGCAAAGTTGTGGAACCGGGTTCTGAAGGCCTGGAAATGGTTGTAAAGCGGTTTGGCAGTTCTGTGCTGGCTGGTGATGGTTCTTTAGACAGGCCAAAACTCGCTGGCACAGTCTTTGCCGATCCAGACTCCCTTGCTGACCTTAATAGCATCCTTCATCCACTTATAGAAAAAGAGATCAAGGCGCAAGTCGTAAATTGTTTTGCTCAACGCAAATTCCCGGTGATTGTCGTACTGCCCCTTCTGTTTGAAACTAATGCCGTTGAGCGATACGGATTCACCAAGGTAATCGTCGTGGATCTTCCAGAGGAGTTGGCGGTGGCGCGTGTTGTCAGCTCAAGAGATATGACAGAGGAAGAAGTCCGCAGCAGAATTTCCAGCCAGATCTCCAGGGAGCAACGAATATCGGGGGCTGATTATGTTATCGATAATTCGGTTGATAACGTCACTCTTGACCGGAAGGTTGCCGAGTTGTGGAGCGAGTTGAAAGCGTTATATTGAAACCTCGTTTTAGAGTGGATACGTGACCAGGTTTGAAGTTGTAGCTCCATACTCTCCAGCTGGAGATCAGCCTCAGGCTATCGAGAGGCTTTCCGAAGGGATTAACCGCGGTCAACGCTTTCAAACTCTGTTAGGTATTACCGGTTCCGGTAAGAGTGCAACAATTGCCTGGACCATCGAGTCTGTTCAGAAGCCTACTCTCGTGATTGCTCCCAACAAATCTCTGGCCGCCCAGCTGGCCTCTGAGTTTCAGGACTTTTTCCCCCGCAACCGGGTTGAATATTTTGTCTCTTACTACGACTATTACCAACCTGAAGCCTATCTGCCGACTTCAGACACTTTTATCGAGAAGGACGCGACAGTAAATGACGAGATAGACCGACTTCGTCATTCTGCCACATCTGCGCTGCTGACCAGGCGCGATGTCATCGTTGTGGCTTCCGTGTCATGTATTTATGGTCTGGGTTCGCCAAGCGAGTACCTGGACAAACTTCAATTTTTCAGAGTGGGAGAAAGTTTCAATCTACGCGAGGTGTTGAAAAAGCTCGTCGATATGCGCTATGAGCGAAATGACATCAACCTGGTCAGGGGGAAGTTTCGTGTTCGAGGAGATACATTGGAAATTCACCCTTCATATGAGGAGATGGCCTTTCGCATTGAGATGTTTGGCGACGAGGTGGAGCGGATTGTCAAAGTGGACACCCTCACCGGTGAGCAGTACCAGGTTCTGGATGAACTGGCTGTTTTTCCGGCCACCCACTACGTGGCCAGCGATGAGACAATTAACAAAGCTACTGAATCCATACGGGAGGAATTGAGGGTTCGCCTCAATGAACTTGGAGACTCAGGCCGGCTCCTAGAGGCGCAAAGGCTGAGCATGCGTACTCAATTTGACCTCGAAATGCTGGCGGAGGTGGGCTTCTGCCACGGCATCGAGAACTACTCCCGACACCTGGACGGTCGTAAACCGGGAGAACCACCGTTCACGCTCATTGACTATTTCCCGAAAGACTTTCTGTTGGTTATTGACGAGTCTCATGTTGCGGTACCCCAGATTCATGGACAGTACTCCGGCGACAGATCGCGTAAAGAGACTCTGGTCGAACACGGCTTCCGGCTACCATCCGCCCTTGATAACAGACCACTACGATTTGACGAATTCTACAATAAGATCAGCCAGGCTATCTTCATGTCGGCAACTCCGTCGTCATACGAGATTTCCCAATCAGACCAGGTTGTGGAGCAGATAATAAGACCCACCGGGCTAATGGATCCAAAAGTTGAGGTACGGCCGACCAAAGGACAGATAGATGATTTGGTATCGGAAATCCGCGGACGGACCGCTGCGGGTGAGCGGGTGCTGATTACCACACTAACCAAGAAGATGTCCGAGGATTTAACTGAATATCTGGTGGAATTAGGTTTACGGGTACGTTACTTGCACTCAAATATTGAGACTCTGGAGCGAATCCAGATCCTCAGAGACTTGAGACTGGGTGAGTTCGATGTTCTGGTGGGTATCAACCTCTTGCGAGAAGGCCTCGATCTTCCCGAAGTTTCACTTGTCGCGATATTAGATGCTGATAAAGAGGGCTTCCTGCGATCCGAAACTTCATTGATCCAGACAATTGGAAGGGCGGCAAGAAACGTTGAAGGCTTTGTAATTCTCTATGCTGATAACATTACTAAGTCCATGATGAAGGCTATTTCGGAGACGGAGAGACGTCGAAATATCCAACATGCATACAATCTGGAACATGGCATTTCACCCCAGACGATCAGGAAAGCAGTTTCGGATATTCTTGATCAGCTTAGATCAACTACCAAGTCGATCGTACCGAACTCGTCGAAGAGGTCCAAAAAACACGATCACGGATTAGATGTCACACAATTAGGCCTGAACGAATTGGTTTCTTTGATCCAGTCATTGGAAGAGGAGATGTACAAGGCCTCCGCTGACCTTAGATTTGAGTATGCGGCTCGAATTCGGGACGAAATAAAGGATTTGGAGAATCAGTTGAAGGATGCGCGCGGTTAGCAGATCTTTCAAATATCAGGCAAGGGGTATAAGTGGACGCTGAACTTAAGTATCTGGAGCCAACAGAGGACATCGTGGCGAGAGATGGCGGCATGAATGCGGATCATCCTATGCGTAAAGTCACCCATCAGGTGGCCTTTGATCGAGGGGGATGGACCTCGGAACGCGCGGCTAAGGTTGTAAAGCTTTTTGATGAGATGGCGCAAACCTGGAAGGACAAGGATTTCGACTCGCGTTCAATGCCGTTATTAGATGCATTGAAGCGCGGAGGAATAGTCCCGGGTGGGGTTGGCATTGAGCTCGGATGCGGTACGGGTGCATATTCGTCGCTACTTTCAAATCAGTTTGATTCACTCTTATGCATTGACATCAGTTTCGAAATGCTTGTACGGTCGACCTCTGATAAGGGTTTTCGCATCCGCGGTGATGGTGCGATGCTTCCAGTAGCCCCGGGATCAGTTGATGGCCTGTTCTGCGTTAATACCCTATTGTTTCCAGACGAAGTCGACCGTATCTTGACCCGCGGGGGTTACCTGGTCTGGGTTAGCACCAGTGGGAATCAGACTCCAATCTACCTGTCCCCGGCCGACGTCTCCACGGCACTTGGCAGTGCGTTTGCGGGAGTGTCCTCCGAATCGGGGCCGGGCACGTGGTCGGTTTTCCGCCGGAGGTGATGCTTGCTCATAATGATCAGGGTATTGCCAAGATCGTCAAGGAACGAGATTATGCTCCGCGGTGGGATTTTGAACGTTGCGGTGGGGATGCCCCCAGAGGGAGGAAAGGCTAATGCCGCTGCCTTGGAACTCATTGCGAAATGGCTCCGGGTTGCACCTTCTCGGTTATCACTAGTCTCTGGGAAGTCATCGAGAAATAAGCTTGTCTTCGTTCCCGATGAACTCGAGGAGAAATACTTGGCTAAGCTCGGGGAGCTGCATGGGCCACCTGCCGAATGATGACATGGTGTTTCGGTCATTTGTTGAGTTACCTCGCCTTGAGAACCAGGTCACAGCAATGATAATTTTCGCGGCACCTAGCATAGTTGGTGCGTTATGTCGTTGAGCGGGTTCTTTCAGGCTAACAAATTCCATGGTATGCCCTCGATGATTGGTTTGGAGGAGTAATTTGAGAATCGCCTGCGTCGGTGGTGGTCCCGGCGGAGTATTTTTCGCCACTATGGCTAAGCAGTTGTCACCCAGCCACGAGGTGGTGGTTTTCGAACGCAATCGTGCGGATGACACGTTTGGATTTGGAGTGGTTTTTTCTGACGCCACGCTCTCTAATCTTGGTGCGGCTGATCCGGTACTGCGGAACCGGCTGGGTGCTTCGGGAAAGACGTGGGACCAGATAGAAATGCGGCTTAAGGGTGAAACGCTTCGGTGCGGTGGTAATGGAATGGCTGCAATTGCCCGTAAGGAACTGCTGAGGCTCCTATACCAGCGGGCGTCCGAGGTCGGAGTGGATTTGAGGTTCCAAACCGTTGTCAGTAGCCTCGACCAATTGCGTGATTTTGATCTGATAGTGGCGAGCGATGGCGCAAACTCGCTTGTCAGGAGCGAATTTGCGGACTCCTTTGAGCCAGTTATCTCACGATCAAGCGCTAAGTTCATCTGGTTCGGCACCACCTACCAGTTCAACGGGCTTACTTTTCTGTTCGAAGAGTCGGAACACGGCGTATTTGCTGTCCACGGGTATCCACTCAATGATTCCATGGGTACCTTCATCGTCGAGACGGATGAGCATACCTGGCTTCGGGCCGGCATGAACCGCTTCGATGTTACCCAACCGCCTGGTCCCAGCGATATGGTCTCCAAAGATTATCTTCAGGCTCTCTTTGCCACGCAGACCAACGGATCCGAGCTGCTTGTAAATAATTCCCGCTGGGCAAATTTTCGGACAATTAAAAACCGGGGCTGGCGTGCGGATAATTGCGTGCTGTTGGGCGACAGCGCCCATACGGCACATTTTTCGGTGGGGTCAGGCACAAAAATGGCGATGGAGGACGCCGCATCTTTGGCCGTTTGTATTTCCAATTACGGAGAAGATCTGGATGCGGCCCTGGACAATTACGAACAGGAACGGCGCCCGCTTGTGGAAGACATTCAAGCTTCAGCCGAACCCAGCCTTGCATGGTGGGAGAACTTTGGCAAATACTATTCTGCGATGGAACCGCCCCAGTTTGGGTTTCATTTCCTTACCCGCGCAATAAGCGGCGACCGGGTTAATCGCAGAGACCCACGATTCTTCGAAACTGTTATGCGGTGGTGGAGGAAACAGGTTAATGCCGATCCTCTGACCACACCGTTCCATTTTCCCAGGGTTACCGCAACATCACGGATTATGGGCGTAAAGTATGTGTCTCCATATGCAAGGCAAGCGCTTGTACAAACTATTGGAGGTTTAACAGAGCTCAGGCTCCAAACCAATGCTCCGGAACTGGACCAGGATCCATTTGCCGCAATTATAGAGATAGCTGATTCCGACGGCGGTTTTGCTCCTGCAAAGGCCCGACTCATCCAGCTGCTAGCTGCAAGGCCCATGCTGGTTGCCATATGTGGAGGCAGCCGATTGCAAAGGACTCTATTGGCCGAAGAAGCCCGCCTGTATAACGGGGTAGCATCCATGATAATTGACGAAGTCTTTGATAAGGATCAGGCCTCTACCTCAATACTTTCAGGAAGATGTGATTTCGTCGGAATACCTGTAAGTACCGATGCTGAGTTCGGTTTGCTAATGGCCTGATACCGGGTCGATTTTGTTACTCATGAAAAATGATGTTTAGTTGTGTGGGGAGGAATATTTACACAATGAACATTGCGGATGGATTAGTCGCGTGGCCCGAGGATTTTGCTAGGCGATATCGGGAACTTGGATACTGGAACGGCAAGACACTTGACCAATATTTGCGGGAATCTGCCGCTCGATTTGGAGACAAACAGGCGTTGACCGACGGCGATATACGCCTGTCATATAAAGAACTTGCCGATTTGTCTGATGGCCTGGCTTTGAACTTATGGATAAGAGGCTACCGGCGCGGAGACTGCATTGTTGTACAGCTGCCAAACTGCTGGGAATTTGTGGCTCTAGTTTATGCATGTTCGCGGATTGGCGTAATTCCGATCATGGCTTTACCGGGCCACCGCTCGAATGAACTAAGCTACTTCGCGGATCACTCGGGCGCAAAGGCTATCGTGGTTCCCGACGAAATCAAGGGTTACGACCATCAATCCCTGGCTTGGGATGTGGCAAAGTCATGCCAAAGTATCCAAGATGTATTTGTGGTTGGAGACTTCATAGCCGAAGGGTCAATCGATCTGCGGCGCCTGATTGAGGTTCCTGCCTCGTCCGGCGAGGCGGAGGCGATCCTCAGTCCTATGCGTCCCAACTCTGGCGATGTTGCTGTATTTCTTCTCTCGGGTGGGACCACCGGACTTCCCAAATTGATTCCAAGGTCACACGATGACTATGGATACAACTTCCGCCAGAGTGCTGCAACTTGTGGGTTTGACTCCGACACTGTTTATCTGGTGGCACTTCCGGCCTCGCATAATTTCCCGCTTGCATGTCCCGGATTGCTCGGAGTCTTGTATGTGGGTGGCCGGGTTGTGATGGCACGCAGTCCCGAGCCTGAATATTGCATGGGACTTATAAAGGCCGAAGGGGTAACCGTCGCTGCAGCCGTTCCCGCCGTTGCACAGCGGTGGCTTGATGCGGAGGTTGATAATCCCGGCCACGATCTGTCGAGTTTGAAGGTTTTCCAGGTTGGTGGCGCACGAATCGCGCCTGAACTGGCCAGAAAGATCCAGCCGACTCTCGGCTGCGTTCTTCAACAGGTGTTTGGAATGGCTGAGGGATTGCTGAATTATACTGGATTAACCGATCCGGAGGAGATCATCTGGAATACTCAAGGCCGGCCCCTTAGCCCGGCGGATGAAATACAGATCGTGGACGACAGTGACAATCCGGTTCCACCAGGAGAGATGGGCCAGCTCTTGACTAGGGGTCCCTATACCCTGAGAGGCTACTACAAAGCACCTGAACATAATATCCGATCCTTCACCCCAGACGGATGGTATCGGACTGGTGACGTGGTGAGGTGGCATCCTAGTGGAAACCTTGTGGTAGAGGGCCGTACTAAGGATTTGATCAACCGGGCAGGCGAGAAAATCAGTGCAGAGGAGGTTGAAAATCTGATTTACCGCTTGCCGTCGGTGGCACAGGTCGCCGCTATTTCCCTTCCTGATAGGCGTTATGGCGAACGTAACTGTGTTGTTGTGGTATTGCGGGATGGGTTTCCCGATTTGGGCCTAGATGAGATACGAAAGGCTATGGAGGATTTCGGGGTAGCAAAGTACAAGTTCCCTGATCAACTGGAGATCGTTGACGTTCTTCCAACAACCAACGTCGGAAAGATTGATAAGGCGCTTTTGAGAAGGCAGCTCAGCGAGCGCGGTACCACCTAGCCCGGATCAACCCGGAAATACTTTCATGCAGACGGTCACGGGCGTGCTGGGGATCTTATTGCAGGAGCGGGACGGCTTAGCGGTTGATGACAGGCGAATAGGATCGGAAGACTCCGATGGCAGAGTACTGCGGTCTTGTTTCGTCCGGGTTCAGCGAATCGACATCAACCAGTAAACGGCATCCCCGGTGGGGTTAAAGTATTGGTGATGCTGTCTGACAGCCCCGGATAGGAGGGAAGCGGATTGGCTGATGTCGTTGAAGCTCTCATCAGAAGCTTTGGTACCGGCTCTGTCGTGGTGGATCCAGAGATTATTTCTAGCAACACAGTCGACTGGACGGGTCGGTTCAAGGGCGACGTGCTTTGTGTCGTAAGACCGGTGAATTCCTGGCAGGTTCAAAGGGCGGTTGAAATTTCCCGGAGTACCCATACACCCATCACTACCCAAGGTGGCAATACCAGTCTCGTCGGAGGTGCTACCCCGGTCCACGGAGGGATCATTCTCTCCTCCCTATTACTTAACGAGATTGAGATAGACACGAGTTCCCAAACGGCACGGGTTGGCGCCGGAGTCACTTTGAACGCGCTGAATTTAAAGGCAAAGGAGTGGGGGCTTTGCTTTGCTGTAGATCTGGCGTCACGGGACAGCGCAACATTGGGTGGAATGATCGCCACCAACGCCGGCGGAATCCATATGATACGTTACGGCGGAACACGCCAGCAGCTGATTGGAATCGAAGCAATACTCGGTACGGGCAAGCTCATTAGCCGGATGGAGGGCCTTTACAAGGATAACAGTGGCTACGATTGGGCATCTATTTTGTGCGGTTCAGAGGGCACGCTTGGCGTGATCACCAAAGCAATTGTGAAACTGATACCGGTTCCCAAGCATCGTACCGTTGCGCTCATAGCAGTCGACACCCTTTCGGGAGCGATTCGTATCATGGTCGATGCCAGGCGGAGGTTCCCCCACCTCGATGCTGTTGAATTCATGAGCAGGGACGGTCTGGAGCTAGTACATAGGCTCCAGGGTAAGAAGTGGCCACTCGGCGAAATTCCCGTTTATTCGCTACTCATTGAAGTCGCCGGCGATGTCGTGGAAATCGATGAGCTTGCTGAGTTCCTGGATGACCACAATGAGGTGGTTGACGCTGCAATTTCCTATGACGGCCAGGCTGAGGGTTTGTGGTACTGGCGGGAACAGCACAGCGTCGCAATAAGCCGTGCCGGGATTCCGTACAAATTGGATGTGGCGATACCTATCCTGGAGATGCCTGGTTTTCTTAACTACGTATCAGAGTTGGTTGAATTAGAATATCCAAAGGTCCGTGTGGTTGCATTCGGACACCTAGGGGACGGGAACGTTCATGTCAACCTGCTCAATGTCGGAAGCCCCGACGACGAGATTGAGCACGAGATCCTCGCCAGTGTCGCATCTTACGGGGGTTCGATTTCCGCCGAACACGGGATTGGAAGAGCCAAGATCCACGACCTTTCTCTTACAAGGTCACCCCAGGACATCGACTCGATGCGGAGTATCAAAAAGGTTCTAGACCCGACTCAGATTCTTAATCCGGGGATCCTGTTCGAATAGGCCACTACGGATCGGCAGTTCAATCCTGGAAAGACAACGGATATCTTTTCTTGATCGCGGGTAGCCTAAAAGTATTGTGTCAGACAAGTTAATCGTTAAAGGTGCCAGAGAACATAATCTGAAGGATATCTCTGTTGAGATGCCAAGGAACAGTTTCGTTGTGATTACCGGGTTGTCTGGCTCTGGCAAATCCTCACTAGCATTCGATACTATTTTTGCTGAAGGCCAAAGGCGGTATGTAGAGTCGCTATCGGCCTACGCCCGACAGTTTCTCGGTCAATTGGATAAGCCAGACGTCGATTTCATCGAGGGGCTTTCTCCGGCCATTTCAATCGATCAGAAATCCTCTTCGCATAATCCGCGCTCCACTGTGGGAACGATAACTGAAATCTACGATTATCTGAGACTACTGTATGCCAGAACCGGGCAGCCTCACTGCCCAACCTGCGGTGATCCGGTTTCAAGACAGACGCCGTCTCAGATCGTTGATATGGTAATGGAGCTGCCAGAGGATGCCCGGTTCAGCGTGCTGGCTCCCGTCGTCAGGGGGCGGAAGGGCGAATACCAGACGCTTCTCGATGAGCTGACAAAGAAGGGTTATGCGAGAGTTCGAATTGATGGAAACAATTATGAATTGTCCGACAGAACAGATATTGAACTTGCCCGCTATGAGTCTCATACTATTGAGGTGGTGATCGACCGTCTGATCAGGCATGACGGTATCGAAAGGCGCCTCACTGATTCGGTGGAGGCAGCGCTGGGAATTGCAGACGGAGTCGTCGAAATTTTAGTGCACGAATCTAAGGGCTCGACTGAGGAGGTTATTACCTTTTCCGAACACCTGGCGTGCGTACGTTGCGGTATTTCATTTGATGAACTTGAGCCAAGAAACTTCTCGTTTAATTCGCCCTTCGGCGCCTGTAAGAGCTGCCTGGGTTTGGGAACCAGATTCGAAGTGGACCCAGAACTGGTTGTGCCAAATCAAAATCTGGCCTTGATCCAGGATGCGATCGCCCCCTGGGCATCGGCACGCTCAAACTATTTCAGAAGGCTTTTGGCCGCGCTTGCCGAGCAATCTGGATTCTCCCTGAATGTGCCATGGAAAAATCTCGGTGAAGATGTTCAGAAACTGGTTCTCTTCGGAAACACCGGCGGACCTGTTACTGTGCGTTATACAAGTCGATTTGGTACCAGCCGAAAGATTAACTTCAACTATGAAGGCGTTGTGAATTATCTTCAAAGAAGGCACAGCGAGGCTGACAGCGACTACCAAAGAGAAGCGGTTGAAGGTTATATGAGGCAGGCGCCGTGCCATAGTTGCGAAGGTGCCCGTCTTAAGCCTGAATTTCTTGCAGTGACTGTCGGAGATCTCAACATCCACGAGATATGTTCCCTCTCAATCGGACGAACGCGCGAAACTCTAGGAAGAATCACGCAATCTGAGCGAGATAAGCTCATCGCAGCTCCTGTTTTGCGTGAGATTCTGGCACGACTTGATTTCTTGTTGGATGTGGGCCTTGATTATCTTACTCTCGCACGTGCGGCCGGAACCTTATCGGGTGGCGAGGCTCAGCGAATCCGTCTCGCCTCGCAAATCGGTTCGGGTCTCACTGGAGTCTTATATGTGCTGGACGAGCCTTCGATAGGTTTGCACCAGAGGGATAACCATCGTCTTATCGACACATTGGTGAAGCTCAAAAGACTCGACAATACCGTAATTGTCGTAGAGCACGATGAGGAGACGATTCGTGCCGCTGATTACATAATCGACATCGGGCCCGGTGCAGGTGAACATGGCGGTGAGGTGGTGGCATGCGGGTCGGTGGAGGACCTTGTCAATGAGCCAAGATCAATTAGCGGCGCGTATCTCGGCGGAAAGATGCACATACCAGTTCCCCCAAAGCGGCGCGACCTGAGCTCTGGCGAGTTGATTGTCAGAAACGCACGCCAAAATAACCTCAAAGGCATAGACGTCGAGATACCACTGGGTGCTTTTGTGGTGGTAACTGGCGTTTCCGGATCAGGGAAGTCATCACTGGTCAATGAAATAGTCCTGAAATCCTTGATGAGATCGGTATACGGGTCAAAGGTTGTACCGGGATTGCACGATGAAATTGTCGGATCGGAAAAGATCGATAAGGTGGTTGATATCAACCAGTCTCCAATTGGCCGCACCCCTCGGTCCAATGCCGCGACCTATACCGGAGTCTTTGACCACATTCGCCGTCTATTTGCCCAGACTCCGGAGGCAAGGGTCAGAGGCTACCAGCCGGGGCGGTTTTCTTTTAATGTGAAAGGGGGCCGGTGCGAAGGCTGTTCGGGAGATGGAACGCTCAAGATTGAGATGAATTTCCTCCCTGATGTCTATGTCCCTTGCGAAGTGTGCAAAGGCTCCCGATACAACAGAGATACTCTTGAGGTCACCTTTAAAGGCAAAAACATATCTGATGTCCTCAATATGCCCACGGAGGAAGCTTTGGCCTTTTTCTCAAATCAGGCATCGATAACAAGGTATCTGTCCACCCTTGTTGAGGTGGGACTGGGCTATGTCCGCCTTGGCCAGCCCGCGCCAACTTTGTCGGGTGGCGAGGCCCAGAGAGTCAAGCTTGCGTCAGAGTTGGCAAAGCGTCCTACCGGACACACAATGTACATACTGGACGAGCCGACAACAGGCCTGCATTTCGAAGATATCCGCAAGCTGCTTTCGGTGTTGGGAAGGCTAGTCGATACCGGGAATACCGTACTGGTGATCGAACATAATCTGGACGTGATAAAGACTGCCGATTACCTTATTGATCTTGGACCCGAAGGCGGTGACAAGGGGGGACTTGTCATAGCCACAGGTACTCCGGAGTCTGTCGCACAATCGCAGAAGAGCTACACGGGAGCATTTCTCAAAAATACTCTGGCTAAGAGATTCATCGGGAATTCCTCAAGGTAGGCGGGGATTTGATTGAGCGTATAATTCCTTCCCAAATTCCCGATAATCCCGGTTCGTACCAGTTTAAAGATGGCGACGGAAGAGTCATTTACGTCGGCAAGGCCACCTCTTTGCGAAACAGGCTTTCCAGCTATTTCCAACCTGTTGGCAACCTTCATCCCCGCACCGCCGCGATGGTTACCGACGCAAAGTCAGTCGAGTGGATCGTTGTGAACAATGAGGTAGAGGCTTTGATCCTGGAGTATAACCTCATCCAAAGATTCCATCCAAGGTACAATGTCCGTCTCAGGGACGATAAAAGCTACCCGTTCCTTGCCATTACCACCGACCATAGATGGCCCCGCGCCGGAATCATGAGGGGTGCCCGTAAGCGGGGGGCTAGGTATTTTGGGCCCTATCCCCATCAGGCGGCTATCAGAGAGGTCCTGGATCTCATACTTAGGACCTTTCCAGTTCGAACTTGCTCGGATTCTCAGTTCTCAAGGTATGAGCGCCAGGGAAGACCATGCCTGCTTTACCATATTGAGAGATGCAGCGGCCCATGTATTGGAGAAGTTACCCAGGAACGGTACGCCACGATCGTGGCAGAAATGGGACGTTTCCTTAAAGGGGACACGAAGGAGTTCGTGCTCAGACTTCGCAAAGAAATGTCTGCAGCGGCCGATCAGCTTAATTTCGAGCAGGCCGCACAGATTCGTGACCGCTTGGAGCTGATCGAGAAGGCAATCGATAAACAGCAAATGGTGGCCGGTGAAAGCTTCCATGCTGACGTATTTGGTTTATACCAAGATGAGATAGAAGCGGCCGTCCAGGTCTTTTTTGTACGGAAAGGCAGGGTAGTGGGCCGAAAAGGATTTCTTATAGATAAAGTTGAGGACCTCGACAGGGCATCGCTTTTGAGCCAGGTGTTAGAACAGTATTATTCGGAGACTCCACTGGACATACCACTCGAAATCATTGTTCCGGTAATGCCTTCCGACGCCCATGTTATACAGCAATGGATAAAGGGTCTCCGCGGCGGGCCGGTTCATGTGAAAGTAGCAGAGAGAGGCGAGAAGCGGGCACTACTTGACACGGTGACAAACAATGCAGCCTTAGAGTTCAAAAGGAACAGGATGTCTAGGGCTACAGACCATAACGCCCGGGCTAAGGCATTGCGATCTATTGCGGAGGAGCTGGACCTTCCAGCCCCTCCGCTTCGCATCGAGTGTTACGACATGAGCCATTTCCAAGGGAGCAACTACGTAGGTTCAATGGTGGTAATGGAAGACGCTATGTTGAAGAAGTCTGACTATCGGCGTTTTCGGGTGAATGTGGGGCACAACGACGACTACGCCGCGATGTACGAGGTATTAAGTCGGCGTTTTGCCCACCTGGTTCAGGCCCGGGATACTATTGATGAAATCGGCGCGGGAAGAAAGTTCTCATATCCACCATCGCTTGTTGTGGTTGACGGCGGTAAGGGCCAGCTAAGAATGGCGGAAAATGCACTTTCTGATTCTGGATACCAGGGTCAAATTTCACTGATCTCGTTGGCTAAACAGTTTGAAGAGATTTATGTGCCGGGGAAACCCGATCCGGTCAGGATCTCACGAGGTTCGGAAGCTTTGTATCTGTTACAACAGCTTCGGGACGAAGCGCATAGGTTTGCCATCACCTTTCACCGTGAGCTCCGTGACAAGTCTATGACCGCATCAGTGCTGGAGTCGGTGGAGGGTATGGGTCCGGCAAGGATCAAGAGGATTCTCAGACAATACGGAAGCATTAGCAAGCTGAACACTGCAGCGTTAGAGGACCTGGAGAACCTCGGTTGGCTGCCACGTGCCATTGGCCGCAAGGTCTTCGAGGCGCTTCATAACTCAGCAAAGCCAGCTCACCGGTAAAGTCGTTTAGCCTTCAAGTGATGAATACTGATCCGGGGTCACCCCTTGACGACGAATTCGATGAGATAGCGTCAGAATTATGGGAAAACAATGCCAAATGGTGGCAGATCGGCTTTACCAATGGCGCTGATCCCGAATATCAAGAGCAGATTATTCCTATGTTGGCAGACAATATCGATGGTTCGCATTCTGTTCTCGATATTGGTACGGGGGAGGGACAGCTCTCTCGGGTGGCGTCGGCGACTCCCGGAGTGGATCATGTTGTGGGGATTGATCCGACATGGGAGCAAATATCCGAAGCACGCGCACGGGCTCCAAGAATCAGCTATCTCAAAGCAGAGGCTTCTGCGGTGCCATTTGCTGATGGATCATTTGATACTGTGATCGCATGTCTCGTATTTGAGCACATTGCAGATCTCGACGGTGCAATCGGGGAGGTCGCTAGGGTTCTCAAGCCCGGTGGCCGGTTTCTGTTCTTTCTCAATCATCCGTTGCTCCAAACTCCTAACTCAGGTTGGATCGACGACCATATCATTGGAGAACAGTATTGGAGGATCGGTAAGTACCTGGAAGAAGAGCGCAGCGTTGAAGAGGTTGAAAAGGACGTATATATTCCTTTCATCCATAGGCCACTGAGTAAATATCTGAACACTTTGGCCAGCAATTCATTGTTGCTTACCCGAATGGAGGAACCCTCGCCACCGCAGGGGTTCCTCGATAAAGCTCCCCAATATTACGATGCGTCTTTCATTCCTAGGCTTTTGTTTCTAAGACTTACTAAGGTCTAAGTGGGTGTGATGTTGATTTTCGATTTTCAACTGATAGGCGAATTCAAGGGGTGATCCGATGAGCGAGTTTGTCATCGTAGCTGGTATGAGTGGTGCCGGGAGATCGAATGCAGCTGCGGTTTTCGAAGATTTGAACTGGTTTGTGATTGACAACATGCCACCAGCCCTGATCTCCAAAGTTACCGACCTGGCAAACCGTCCTGGTTCAGAGACTGAGCGTGTGGTCTT
The DNA here is from genome assembly GCA_013044365.1 of Acidimicrobiaceae bacterium. GTDB lineage: Bacteria > Actinomycetota > Acidimicrobiia > Acidimicrobiales > Acidimicrobiaceae > SCQM01. Next base: position 1,028 of record JABEUP010000231.1, on the reverse strand, counting down.
GGTAATCGGCAGAGGTGGGTCAGACTACATCTCCGAACTGCAGCCGGAGCTGGATACGCTCAGATCATCTGGTGCCAGAGTCAGGGTGCTCTTCCTGGATTCATCGGACGAAGTGTTAATTCAGCGCTACGAGGGCACTCGCCGGCGTCACCCCTTGGGAGGCGATGGACTTTCCGGGGATATCAGGCTTGAAAGGGAGATGCTGTCGTCACTCAAGGATCAGGCTGACATAGTAATCGATACCTCGGATTTGAACGTGCACGAACTCCGTGACCGAATCGTCAGCCTATTTGAATCTGCTGATTTTGACCCTGTTATGCGAATATCACTGGTGTCATTTGGTTATAAGTATGGCATCCCACGGGACGTTGATTTGATTTTTGATGTCAGATTTCTACCCAATCCACACTGGATTCCCGAACTACGGCCTCATACCGGATTGGATAAAGCTGTCAGAAACTATGTACTGAGCCAGGATGATTCAATAGAGTTTCTCAGAAAGCTCGATGACCTGTTTGAATTTCTGCTTCCAGCCTTTGAACGTGAAGGTAAGTCCTATCTCAATATTGCAATAGGTTGCACCGGTGGCAAACACAGATCTGTTGTTATGGTAGAGGAGCTATTGAGAAGTTTCAAGAAAAGAGGATTTGAGCCAAGAGCGAGCCATAGGGATATTTCGAGGTAGCGATGCCTGTGTCCCTTCAGAGATCCCCGGTTGTGGCTCTAGGCGGCGGCCACGGTTTGGCCTCGTCACTTCGCGCACTTGTTTTAGCCGGAACATGCCCGCTCGGCGTGGTTTCGGTTGCCGATGATGGCGGATCAAGCGGGCGACTGAGAAAGGACTTCGGATTTGAACCACCAGGGGATGTGCGCAAGTGTTTGGTTGCGCTGACACAATACGAGTCGATATGGACATCGGTCTTCAACTACCGATTTCCAACCGGAGAACTGGCCGGACATAGTTTGGGAAACCTGATAATTGCAGGTCTGACTGAAGTGACTGGCAATTTCGGTAAGGCGATTCAAAT
>JABEUP010000230.1 GCA_013044365.1 Acidimicrobiaceae bacterium | reverse complement strand
TTTCAGCCTGCTCTTGGCGGAGCTGTTTGTATCCGGCAATATCCATAGCGAGTTCGAGGGCTCTCGGATAGTTTCCAGAGTCGTATTCCCATCCGGTGGGTGACATGTAAGGGAACTGTTCCGGCTTAAGCAGGTTTTTCAGTCTCAGCTCTGCCGGATCCATTCCGAGCTCCTGGGCCAAACAGTCAACCATTCGCTCTACCAGATATACGGCTTCAGTAACCCGGAAAGAACAGGCATATGCAACTCCACCGGGGGCCTTGTTGGTATATACACCGGTCACCGCGCAGTGAGCGGCTTCAAGATCATACGAACCGCTGAAAATGTGAAAGAAGCCGGCAGGAAACTTGGTTGGCTGGGCAGTGTTGTTGAAGGCTCCATGGTCCGCCAGGACGTGGACTCTCAGTCCAAGCATCTTCCCGTCGCGGGTTGAAGCAATCTCACCTGTCATGTGGTAATCACGGGCGAACGAAGTGCTCATGAGGTTTTCGGAGCGGTCTTCCATCCATTTCACAGGCTTGCCTGTGACGATCGATCCAACCACGGAAAGTACGTAGCCGGGATAAATGCCCACCTTGTTACCAAATCCTCCTCCAATGTCCGGGCTTACAACCCTAAGCTTGTGCTCCGGCAGTCCGGCCACCAACGCATAAAGGGTTCGGTGCGCATGCGGGGCCTGGGTGGTGCACCATATTGTCAACTTGCCCGAAATTGGATCCATATCAGCGATCGACCCGCAGGTTTCCATTGGCGCCGGATGCACTCTCGGGTAAAGCATCTCCTGCTTTACGACGACCTCCGCTTTATCAAACACTGCGTCTGTCGCTTCTTTATCGCCCGATCCCCAATCGAAGATATAATTGTCAGTTTTTCCCTGGATATCATCGCGGATGACCGGCGCACCAGGATCCATCGCCTTCTTTGCATCCACAACAGCAGGCAGAACCTCGTACTCTACGGAGATGAGCTCAAGGGCATCTCTCGCGGAGTACTTGTCTTCCGCAACCACAAATGCGACCTCCTGACCCTGATAGCGCACTTTATCGGTTGCTAACACTGCGATCACGTCATGAGATAGAGACGGGATCCATGCAAGATTTAGGGTCTCCAGTATCTTTCCAGTTATTACTGCTTTTACCTTGGGGTGCGCCTCTGCAGCCGAGGTATCTATCGACACGATCCGGGCGTGAGCATAAGGGCTCCTAAGTATTGCTCCGAACAGCATCCCGGGAAGCTTGATGTCATCGACAAAATTGCCCTTTCCCCGGAGAAACCGGACGTCCTCTTTGCGAAGAACACGTCCGAACCCAATTGGGTTTTCCTTTTCACTCACAGCTGTCATGCGACGACCTCTCCGACTTTTGTAGACTCCGCTGAAGCGTCCTGATGTTCCGAGGCCCAACGAATTGCCCTGACGATATTTTCATAACCGGTACATCTGCAGAATTGGCCTGATATGGCTTCTCTGATTTCAGTTTCAGAAGGGTTGGAGTTGTGGTCAAGGAGCCAACGGGCTGTCATCATCATCCCTGGAGTGCAAAAACCGCACTGCAAGCCATGCATCTCCATAAAACCCTGTTGGACCGGGTCAAGCTGGCCTCCGGTCTCTAGATCCTCGACAGTTCGGATTACCCTGCCATTTGCCATTGCGGCAAGGACGGTACAAGACTTAACTGGAATTCCATCCATCCAAAGAACACAAGTTCCACAGTTGGATGTGTCGCAACCCCAGTGGGTGCCAGTAAGACCTAATTCATCGCGTATAAAATGGACCAATAGCAGGCGAGGTTCAATCTCACTCTCGTACTCTTTTCCGTTGACTATCATCTTTACGTGCATCAAAATCCTCCCCGGGTTGCTCGCTCGACTGACGTTGTAAGCGCACGCTCTGTCAAAACCTGAACAAGATGCCTTTTGTAATCTTCCGGACCTCTTTGGTCAGCGGATGGATGGCAGTTTTCGGCGGCTAGCCGCGCAGCCTCGGAGATAAGCTCCGGGCTTGGCGATTTTCCGGCAAGGTATGCCTCCGCCTCTGGAGCGTTGAAATGTTCGGAGCCGACAGCCGTAAGACCGATTCCGGCATCGTGAATTACTCCAGCCTCGATATAAACAGCTGCCCCTACGGCAGCAATAGCCCAATCTCCGACCCTTCGTTCAACTTTTTCGTAAGCACATCCGCAACCCGGACGAATTGGTATTTTAACTTCGATCAAAATCTCATCCGAGGAAACCACCGTCGAGTAAGGTCCATCGTGGAAGCTGGTTGCATCCACTGTTCGAGATCCATGCGATCCCTGAATAACCAGCTTTGCCTTAAGCGCAGAAAAGACCGCGGATAAATCTTCTGACGGGTCTGCCTGGCAGAGCGATCCCCCGACAGTACCCCGGTTGCGAACAATTGGATCCGCGATCACCTTTTCGGCTTCAACGATGATTGGAAAATGTTCTCCAACTAACGGAGAGGATAATAACTCCGCGTGGCGGGCCATTGCTCCAATCCGGAGTTCGTTTCCTTCGATTTTTATATAGGACAACTCTGAAAGATCGTTGATATCTATCAACACTTCAGGTTGTATGAGACGAAGCTTCATCATTGGCAAAAGGCTGTGTCCGCCGGCCACAATTCGTGCCTCCGGACCGTGTCGCTCCAACAGCTCTATTGCATGGCTGAGGCTTGTCGCTCGCTCGTAATCCACCGATGCAGGAACTTGCATTGGATCCATCCCCCTGGAATCCTAGAAAATAAAATTGTTAATGCAAAATTACCTTATCCGTGCGGTTAAATGGTGTCAACGAATATTCTGCTCTGCCCCAGCAAGTCTTGCTAGGTTAGCTGGGTGGTCTTTCGGGGTTTGAGGGAGTCACGAAAATGCTTGTAAACGGGGTAGGGATACACCCCGATATTAGTCAAGATTGTTTGAGATTTTTTGGATTTCGTGCAGAGTATCGGCTAACGGCAACGAGATATGATTTTCGAATTCGCACTGCGGCGAATTCTTCAAAAAATTGCGGTGGAGCCACTAACAAATGATCTTTGCCTTCAAAAAGTCCGTTGCATTCCGATGGTGTATCGAAACGGCCTTACGTAGTCTGAAATTACGCGCGCGGCTTGTATTCGTAAAATCCTCTTCCGCTTTTACGTCCCAAAAGCCCGGCATCGACCATTCTCAGAAGAAGCGGAGGCGGGGCATACAGTGGTTCCTTGAACTCGTGATAGAGGGAGTCCGCTACTGCGGCGGTTGTATCCAGGCCTATCAGGTCGCAGAGGGCCAATGGACCCATTGGATGCGCACAGCCCTCAATCATTCCTGTGTCAATATCTTCAGCAGTGGCGAAACCGGATTCCATCATTCGAATCGCAGACAATATGTAGGGAATTAACAACGCATTTACAATGAATCCAGCGCGGTCTTTGGAATGGATCACATGCTTTTTTAACGATTGTGAGGCAAATTCTGCGGCGCGGGACGCTACCTCTTCCGATGTCAGGAGTGAAGTCACCAGTTCCACCAGAGAGAGTACCGGGACTGGATTGAAGAAATGAATACCTATGACCTGCTCGGGCCTATTAGTGGCGACCCCGAGCTTCATGATTGGAATAGATGAGGTGTTGGAAGCTAAAATCGCATTATCAGCCTCTACAACCTTATCGAGGGTCGAAAATATCCCCACCTTGGCTGCTTCATCTTCGATAATCGCTTCAACTACCAATTCGCGGTCAAAGTGCGCACCGAGATCAATGTCGTAGCGGATTCTGGAAAGAGTATTTTCGAGGTCGTCCTCGGAGATCTTCGATGCCTTTAGCGCGCGTGCCAGTGAATTTTGTATTCTTGATCGCCCACGGGAAAGGTTGGCTTCGTCTCCTTCTGTGACAACGACGTCAAGCCCACGTCGCGCAGCAACCTCGGCGATGCCGGAACCCATGAGCCCACAACCAACCACGCCAATTTTTTGAATCATTCTTGGCTCCTTTCAAACGCCCCAGCGTTCCTAGCATATCCTCAAGTACCTCTTAATTGCATATCCGGGCACGGATACCTTATCGGGCTCCTGTTTGGCCGCCATAGTGGATCCCGCGGCGATTGTCTAACCTTCCCAAGAAGTTTCAATACCGATATTTGGTCGTTTGGGACAGATTTGACGAGTATTTATCGGGCGGTATTCCGTGGGATAACGGCCAGATTTGAGCCAAACTCGCAAGTTGGATCGCCAGCCAGCGGATCTTTGGTTGCCGCCCATGCACGTGCACGGCTACCGCCGCAGATTTTGGCGAACTGGCAGCTGCCACATGGATCACCCAGCTGGGCGGGGTCGCGTAGAGAGGTGAAAAGCTGGCTACCCCTGTACCAGTGGGAGGCGGGTTGCTGCCGTATGTTACCTGCTGTGACAGGCAGGAAGCCCGAAGGTTGCACATCGCCGGTATGTGAGATAAAGCAAAATCCGTTCCCGTCGGTTACACCGGTGGTGATCGGGAGACCCATTTGTGCTCTTACTCGGCGGTACTGGGGGGCCTCTACGGTACGTACGTAGAAGGGAAATGTTGTTGATGCCAACCAGTGGAGGACCTCCTCCTCCTGTTTAGCGGTCAGCATGTCGTTCGAGTTTGCGCGACCTGTGGCTACCAGGAAAAACAGAGTCCAGCTGTCTGCAAGTCCTTCCAACAATTGTGCCACCGATGTGAGTTCGGAAAGATTGTGTTTTGACACGGTAGTGGCCACCTGGAGCTTGGTCGAAAGTTTTGCCGCATGACGTATCGTTTGGATGGTTCTTTCAAAATGCCCCTTTACCCCTCTGAATAGATCATGCGATTCAGGTCCTGCTCCGTCGAGGCTTATATGAATGGTCCCAACGCCAGTTTTAGCTACCTTCTCCAAAGTTCCGTCCCGGATCCGTCCGGTAACTGAAGGTGAGAACCCAACGTACATTCCCGTCGAAACAGCCTTTTCGAGCAAAGTAAATATATCGGGACGAGCGAGTGGATCTCCTCCGGTGATTACGAACACCTTTGTACCCATGGCCGCGGCATCGTCGATAAGATCGAATCCTTCCTCGGTTGTGAGCTCATTTGCGTCAGGGTTGGGCTGTGCCTCAGCTCTGCAGTGGATACACCTTAAAGGACAGGCTCTGGTAACTTCCCATGCCAGAGTGAGCGGGGCGAGTGAAAAGTTCAGTTTGCCGAATCCGCTGGTTGAGGCCTTGTAGTCTCGGTCGTGTCCGCTAAATGGCGGACCGTCCGACCTGGTTATGGAGTTAGTCATTATACGTATACTAACTGTCTAAATGAAGTTGTGCATATTGACCTGGGTTACGGGATCACTTGCTGGCCGACAATGTAAAATCGGACAGCCCAGTCCGCGATTTGGTTGCAGCGGGTGAGGTGCTTCGACCCTGGTTTGCTGGGCTATTCTACCTGCGTTTAGACCCTGACAACAGCGAAACCGTTTTAGGCCAGGCCCCTTTATTTATCGCAGCTCCCTTTTTGATGACAATTCCATACGAGGTAATAATGAACCCTTCGTGCTGAAGGCGAAGGTGTGTCCCTGACCAGGGTGGACTATCAACGTGAAGGTCAGCCTCAGTGCTCCCGGGAGTGAAGTCGAGATTGACCATGTTTCCCCTAAGCTTGAGTTTTTTCGAAAGCTTCTCCAAATCGCGGCGACGAAAGAGTACGGTTGGACCTTTCTCAATAGTTTCTGAGTTGGAACCCAGGTTGAACTCTGTGGTGTGAACCGCTATGCCTCCGGGACTAAGACACTCCATTTGTTCCAGAACGAATTTCAGACCCGCGGCGATACTACCGAGATGTTCGAATGCACAGGAAGACCAGGTGAAGTCGAATCCGCGCAGATCCTTTGGAATGTGTCGCATATCGACTGTGCGGAAAGTGACCATTTTTTCGAACAGTTGGGAGTCGCATAGGTTCTTTTCGTTCAGGGACCCGATTTGTCCGGCGTATTGATTGGATTGGCTCCATCCAGTCGACTGGGCTGCGTCGTAGGACTGATCTGTGGCCACAATCTCACATCCTTGAGCGGCAAAGAGTGGAACCAGCGGTTCCTTTCCGACCGTTGCATCTGAGTGATAAACAGCGAGTCCACTCATTTAGATGCACCTTTTACAAGGTTCTCGTCTTGGACTTGATTCTCACTAGTCCAAGAGTTG
>JABEUP010000034.1 GCA_013044365.1 Acidimicrobiaceae bacterium | reverse complement strand
TATCAGATTCAGCAGCGACCGGTGCGAACGCAGATCAAGATTCGGGAGGGACCCCGACTTATCGTTGTTGAGCTGATACGCCCAGCGTGACCCGGCCAAATTCCTTTGAGTTTCTCCGATTAGAACCAGACTGGCAGGCTCGGTAAATCCAGTTCCTGGAGGTCTTCTCTCCAGAACGGAGACAACCCCCATTGTCGTCACAACCGGGGTCGGATCTATGTCAGCGCCGTTGACTTCGTTGTAAAAAGAAACATTTCCTCCAACTACCGGTATTCCAAGTGCTTTACAGGCTTCAGAAATACCGTCAACCGCTTCGGAAAGCTGCCACATAACGACGGGATGTTCCGGGTTGCCGAAGTTCAGACAATCCACCAAACAAGCCGGATCTGCCCCGACCAATGCCACGTTCAAAGCCGACTCAGCAACAACCATTGCCGCCCCGCCCCTCGGATCGACAGCACACCAGCGCGAGTTGCCGTCAGCCGATACGCCAAGACCCTTGCCGGTATAACCGACACCTGGTCCTGCGGCCTTGAGCAACGTGGCATCCTGACCGGGCTTTACCACTGTATTTAGAAACAACTGATGGTCATATTGGGAGTAGACCCAACGCGGATCAAAAAGCATGCGCAAAATATCCCGGCCAAGATCAGATTTATCTGCAGTAGCGCCTGCCTCCAGAGACTTTCTGGAGTGCAAATCCTGAGGCTCGCTCATTTCCCTTAGATATTTGGGTGCTTCATCCGCCAATGAAGCGGCAGATACTTCTGCAAGCAATTCCCCACCAGGCTTGTCAAAGACCCTAAGCAAACCCACTTTGACGCCAGATTCCAAAGCAACCGGGTCCCGCACTACCCCAACCACAGAGGCGGCAATCTCCCATTTCTTGGCAACGGCCAGCACCTGTCCCAAAGATTCCGGCTGGACAATTGCCAACATACGCTCTTGACTCTCTGATGTCATGACCTCGAATGGGGCCATGTCGGCTTCACGAACCGGGATTCTCGAGACGTAGACATCCATTCCCATCCCGGCATTTGCTGCCGTCTCTGATGTGGCACAAGTTAACCCGGCACCTCCGAGATCCTGTATGCCGACGACAACCTTCAAATCAAGTAGTTCGAGACAGGCCTCGATCAACCGTTTCTCCTCATACGGGTCGCCTACTTGGACACTCGGCCTCTTTGCGGCGCTCGAATCATCGAATCCGCTGGAAGCGAGCACTGAGACACCGCCAATTCCATCTCTTCCGGTGGAAGCACCTAGAAGTACTGCCAAATTACCTGAACCTGAAGCTTTAGCCAAAACAAGACGATCCTTGGGAAGAATCCCTATAGCCGCCACATTGACAAGCGGATTAGAATTGAAAGTCTCATCAAACACAACCTCGCCGCCGACTGTTGGCACCCCCACCGCATTGCCGTAACCGGAGATCCCGCTCACGACTCCCGAGAATATCCAGCGATTCTTCGCATCACCAATTGGACCCATTCGAAGAGAATCAAGAAGAGCGATAGGACGGGCTCCCATGGTAAAAATATCGCGCAAAATACCCCCCACTCCAGTGGCCGCGCCCTGATACGGCTCAATCGCGGAAGGGTGATTGTGGCTTTCCATTCGAATAGCCACCGCTATTCCATCGCCAATATCAATTACACCGGCATTCTCGCCCGGACCAACCAAGACATTCTTACCTGTCGAGGGCAGCCGGCCCAAATGCACCCTGGAGGATTTGTACGAACAGTGCTCGCTCCACATCACTGAGTACATTGCAAGCTCTAACTGGTTTGGGGATCGGCCCAGGACCTCAATAATCATGTCATATTCGGAATCGGTGAGTCCAAGCGATCGGTGCAGCGACATTTCCATGTCTACAAACTAGAGGCAAATAATGCCCGATCTCTAATTAACCAGGCGCCAACCTAGGCAATGCTGCAAGCAGCTTCCCCAAACACTTGGCCATACCCGTATAATTTTTGATTTGCATTACATCTATCTGCAGTATTTCATAGGTGTAACTCTGGAATTTACTTATGATTTGATGAATTTAACCAATCGATTTTTTACTTGTCCGGTTAAGTGATACTACTTAATATATGGTTACAAATACTTCTCGTAAAAGGCAGCCTTTTTCAACCGAGCAAAAGGAATCTCTTTCGGAGGGACGCGAACAAAGCAAGATAGTTCGAAAATATCTTGAAGCTATTGAACACTCCAAACCAAAGCGGGGTCGAAAGAGAACACTAGAGTCAATCACGAAGCAATTGAGTACAATTGACAACACTATAAAGGCCACTCATTCATTGAACCGGCTTCACCTTACGCAAAAGAAAATCGAGCTCACCCAGGAACTTGAGCTCATTAAAAATGGTCCTGATATTAGGGAACTCGAAGCCGAGTTCATTAGCGTAGCAATGGACTATTCCAGACGAAAGGGCATTTCATCCCTGGCATGGAAGGAGCTGGGGGTCAGTCCGGAGGTGCTCGCCAAGGCTGGAATTTCTCCGATCGGTAAACCTGAGCGCAGACCAAGAACTAACAAGTAATTTGCGGGGAATGTATTCTTTTTGGTTTGAGCATATTTGCCACCAAAAACACTAAAAAGCCGGACAAATATTCTAAAGATTCGCTAAGAAGGATTTGAAAATTTGAAGTCCGTCAACTGATCCCAATAGATCGTCGCAGGCACGTTCCGGGTGTGGCATCATGCCAACCACATTCCCCTCTTTTGAACTAACGCCTGCAATGGAATTCATTGATCCATTCGGATTTTCTATATATCTCAGGACAACCTGATCATTGGCCTCGAGCTCATTCAAAGTATCGATGTGGCATGTGTAGTTGCCTTCAAAATGGTTGACGGGCAAACGTAGTATTTGGCCGGATTGACTAAGTGATGTAGCCGCTGAACGAGTAGAAACGACTTCAAGCTCGACCTCTTTGCAAAGGAATTTCAACATAGAATTCTTCTGAAGAGCCCCTGGCAAAAGGCCGGCCTCAGTAAGAACCTGGAATCCATTGCATATCCCCAGAACAGACCGACCGCTCTTTGCGAATTCGGCCACTGACGACATCACCGGCGAGAACCTTGCTATAGCCCCCGGTCTAAGATAGTCCCCATGCGCGAACCCGCCTGGAAGCACAATGCCGGAGACCCCTCCCAGATCGGCTTGCCCATGCCAAATGAATTGCGTCTGGACGCCTAAATTCCCGAGTACAGATGCGACGTCATATTCACAGTTCGAACCTGGGAAAACTACAATTCCAACCGTCTCCGCAATCAATTAGTCCTCACTGATCTCTACAATGACGTCTTCAAGTACAGGATTACTAAGCAAGGAGGATGCAATTTCAGACACTTTTTCGTTTGCAATCTCTTTGGAGTCCGCCTCAACCGCAAAAGAAATTACCTTTCCCATCCTTACGCCACTGACCCCGGAATAGCCAAGAGCATTGATTGCCTCTGAGACCGTATGACCCTGGGGATCGGCGATGCCAGGGCGCAACCATACTTGAACTTTTGCTTGAAACCTCATCGACTTCCTATTCACTCAGTTGTCATCGGCAATGCAAGTTACCATATTGGGTTCTAGCCTAAAAATTCTCTGCCGCTTATCCGCTCATAGACGGCAATGTACCTGTTTCTCAGCGATTTCCGGATAACTTCAGGAAGGCTTGGCGGCGGCGGAAGCTTGTTCCACCCGGTGGATTCGAGCCAATCCCTCAGCGGCTGTTTGTCGTAAGCAGTTGGCTCACCACCGGCCAGAAGTTCACTGCCCTCCCACATCCTTGAAGAATCGGGGGTCAATACCTCATCACATATGGCGATCTCGCCATCTATGTATCCAAATTCAAATTTCGTATCCGCAAGAACTACGCCGGCCTGCTCCGCTCTGCTTGCCCCTATTTTGTAAATTTCAAGAGACATGTCCCGGACCTTGGTAGCAGCTTCGACACCAACGATGTTTGCCGCCTCATCAAATGAGATATTCACGTCGTGCCCGCTCTCCGCCTTTGTAGAGGGGGTAAAAAGCGGCTCAGGAAATTTCATTCCGCCTGTCAACCCAACTGGGAGCTTTTGACCATGTACCGTCTGAGATCCCTGATATTCTTTCAGTGCCGACCCGGCAAGGTATCCGCGCACGATGCACTCGATAGGCAGCATCTCTGCCTCCTTTACCAACATCGCCCGCCCTTTGAAACTATCGGGCAATTCCTCGCCGAGTTCAACTGAGGTGGGGGCAACCTTGACCAGATGACTTGGGAATCCATCTCCAAGATATTGGAACCAAAACTCACTCATTGCGGTGAGAATCTTTCCCTTATCTCTGATTTCCTCTTTCATCACGACATCGAAAGCGGAAACCCTGTCTGACGCAACCATAAGAAGCAGCTTGTCGCGAGGAGTTCTTACCCTGTAAAGGTCTCTGACTTTACCCTTGTGAATTAGTTCCAGTGCCAAATCTATTCCAAATCTCTTTACTCAGACCAGTCCAACCCTACCCTGGCAGAGGTAGCACGCAATCGGGCCAACAATCACTTCCAGACAATAAAAGCACCGTCTGGACAACTAGAACTCGGTTAGAAAAATAAAAATTTCTGCTTTCCAAAAGGACATTTCAGCAAACCTATTCTATCGCACAACATACCTCACCGCTTTGGCCACCTCTTTCAAATCTAAGCCGTGGCTGCAGCGGGGCTGTGAATCACCCAGATTCTACAGACGGATGGCCCTGCCTTCATGGCTCGCGCAAGACTGATCCAGCGCCGCTTTTAATCATTACACGCAACCAACCTCCGATGCGCTGCCAGTGGCAGTTAAAACGGTTTTGGCACTCTCCCGAGAGTAATGCCCACAGTTACTGCGGAAGAAATCCTCCAGAGCTTTTATAAGCATCAGCCAAATTAATCCGAAGCGCAGCCACCAAATTAACTTTATTACATAGATTAGACTATGCTTTTCTCATGTCCGGCGAAAAGGTAACTTCCACTTACAAAAGTGAGCAACTCTCAGCGGCCCTCTATTCACTTCTGGTATCGGTCGCCCGCAGTATGCCTCGGGACATTAGCCGAACTGGAGTGTCCGTTTTGAATACCCTTGAACAAATCGGTTCCCAGAGGATAACCCGCCTTGCTGAAATTGAAAATGTGACGCAGCCAACTATGACGCTGTTGATTGACAAGCTGCAGCTTATGGGACTGGTAGAACGCCATCGCGATAACGATGACCGAAGAGCCACTTTGATCTCTCTTACCGTGACTGGCAAGTCGTACCTAAACCAACGCAGGCGAATCGGAACCGAACGTATCGCAGATCTGATTATCAACCTTCCATCTGAAGAGACAAATCTTCTGATAGATGCGCTCACGCCAATAACCAACTTGAGTCGAATCGGAAGCACAATCTTTTCCTCCGACAGATCAGTTTCCCATCCAACAAAAGGTGGTAGTAATGAGCGCTGACAACGCGCGCGAGTCAAGCCCGTTTCATCAGCCCAAGGCAGTTTGGGCAGTTGCGTTTGCCTGTGTCGTTTCGTTCATGGGAATTGGCCTGGTCGATCCCATTCTTCCCGCGCTTGCTACCCAGCTTCACGCAACCCCCAGCAACGTCGAATTGCTTTTCACGAGTTACCTTGTGGTCACAGCCGTGGCGATGCTGGTAACAGGTTGGGTCTCGAGCCGCATTGGAGCCAAAGCCACTCTGGTTGCCGGACTTGTTTTGATAGTGGTGTTCAGCGCACTCGCTGGCGCATCCAATACTATCGGGGGCATCGTAGGATTCCGGGCCGGATGGGGTATTGGCAACGCACTCTTCATTGCGACTTCATTGGCGGTAATTGTCGCGTCTGCAAGCGGGGGCTTTACCGGAGCAATCATACTCTATGAGACAGCCCTTGGAGTCGGGATCGGACTTGGACCGCTCCTGGGAGGTGAGCTTGGTGGAATCTCTTGGAGAGGCCCGTTCTTTGGAGTCACAGTTCTGATGTCGATTTCTCTGATCGCCACTCTAATTATGGTGGAAAAAACACCAACACCAACCAAGCGAACCTCGCTGGCCGATCCAATAAAGGCTCTCAAGCACAGGGGACTGCGCATTATGAGCATCACCGCACTCTGCTATAACTGGGGATTTTTCACGCTGCTGGCATTCACTCCTTTCCCAATGCACATCAGCATTCACGAACTTGGCTATACCTTTACCGCCTGGGGAACATTGGTCGCAATCTTTGCAATTTTTATGGCACCACAATTTCAAGCCCGCTTTGGCACCGCAAGAACCCTTTACGTAAACCTGACACTGTTGGCAATAGATCTTTTAGTAATTGCGGTGTTCACTTCTTCAAAAGCAATTCTGATTGCCGCCGTAATTGTTTCCGGTGCCTTCGTTGGACTCAACAACACCCTTACTACTCAAGCTGTAATGCTTGTCTCTCCAGTTGAGAGGCCCCTTGCTTCAGCAGCCTACGGATTCGTCCGATTTATTGGAGGTGGACTCGCTCCATTCGCAGCTGCCAAGCTTGCGTCTGCAATTAATGTGCACGCGCCTTTCTATATTGGCGCCGGGGCGGTGATGCTCGGCGTTTGGGTATTATCCCGAGGTCATTCTCTACTGCTGGCAGCAGAGATCCGCATCGTCAAAACGGAGGAATTCTCTGTCATACCAGCAGAAAAGGCTGTAGAGCTTGATAACTTTCTCGAAGTTGGCATCGATGACTGACCGCAAGCAGGACACCTAGAAAACCACAACTTGAACAATCCGGCGCGCGAATGCCTGGTTAGATCCACTCCGCCAAATTAAACATGACTTGGTCAAACTAAATTATCAGGAAGCGCCAGCAATTTGCGCAAGCCTGCGGCGGTCAACCTTGTCACCGACAATCGGCAGCGATTCGAGAACGACCAACCGGTCGGGAATCTTGTAATGGGCAAGACCCTGATCATCCAGATAATGGCGCAAAGTCTCGAGTTCCGGTGGATGTTTCCCCTGCACCGGAACTATACAGGCGCATATCCGCTCACCTAGCATTGAATCTGGTATACCAATCACCGCCACCTGTGCAATGTCGCAATGGGTTCGGAGCAGTGCTTCTATTTCCACAGGACTTACCTTGTCGCCACCACGGACGATAACCTCCTTCAGCCTGCCGACAATTACTAAATTTCCGTCATCGTCAAATGATGCGAGATCTCCAGTGTGGAACCAGCCATCGCGCCAGGCTTGCCGACCCTCTTCGCCCAAAAAATCACTTACAGAACATGGGCCTCGGCCAATGAGCTCACCTGAATAACCAAATGAAACATCGTTGCCATGGTCGTCGATAATTCTGAACTCAGTACCACCACGCGGACGGCCCACAGTGTTATGACGTACATGGGTCCCGGCATTAAGATCCGGCGCCGCCCAACCGCCAAAATCTGAACCGCCGTAATTTGAGACCACAATACCTTTAGTCAGGGTTTCCAGATCGCCGGCTAAAGTTGGCGGCATCACCGAACCGACTGCGTACCAGATCCGTACCGAGGAGGTGTCAACGTCATGTAATTTGGCAGCAAGCATGGCAAGCTGGGCCGGAGTACCACAAACCAATGTGGCACGCGTACTTTGTATCAACCCCAAAGCAGCATCAATGCCGAACTTCGGCATAACAACTACGCAAGCACCGGCTATGGGCGCCGCCAGCCAGCCAACTCTGGCTGGTCCGGTACCGGGAGAGAGGACGAGTATGACGTCTTCTCTGGACAATTCGAGTAATTGGGCCTGTGCGTGGGCACGCTCACATGCTGCGGACAAAGTATATACCGCCAGTTTTGGCATCCCTTCCGAACCGGACGTGGGAAGCGCATGTGCGCGCTCCTCAAGCCGCAAAGGCACAGACTCTCCGCTCACCGATCCTCTCAGACGCAACAGACGATCATCAGGTACCGTGACACGAAGTGGGGCAAGACCCAGCTGGCCGCACATCTCATCCGCCTCAACAGAATAGTCATGGTTCCTGAAGTGGTCCTTTGTCACTAATACACTCGGACGGGTCCGCTCCAATATGGACGTCAACTCACGCCTACCCTGACTCGTGGGAACCGGAACCCAGAATAACCCGGCCTGTTCACAGGCCAGGCGGATGAGATACCATTCAAGGCAGTTGGGCAACCACCCAAGCACAGTCGCACCGCGTGGAAGTCCAAGATCTGAAAGCCATCCTGCCGCATCGTCCATCCAACTCTTGACTTCACTCCAACTCAGCGATGTGATGCCGTCGGTCAGGGCGGTACGATGAGGCTGATCACCAGCATGTCTGCCGACCGCCTCGGTGATTGTTTC
The DNA here is from genome assembly GCA_013044365.1 of Acidimicrobiaceae bacterium. Taxonomy (GTDB): domain Bacteria; phylum Actinomycetota; class Acidimicrobiia; order Acidimicrobiales; family Acidimicrobiaceae; genus SCQM01. Next base: position 21,467 of record JABEUP010000034.1, on the reverse strand, counting down.
CGTCATCGGTGAGCGCGTTCCAACGCAGTGAAATAGTCACTGTAGGGCGCTCCAAGCAAGGTTTCGGGCAACTCTTCGACTATTCGTACGCTGCACGGCTCCGGATCCTTCAGCCCCACCACCGACCGGATCCAGAGGATGGGTTCGCCAGCACGCGGAGGCCGGGACACAACTGCACGAACATTTATGCCACGGTATTTCGAACGGCCTTCGGTTAGATCACGGAGCGTCAGCACGCAGTCATGACCTGACAGTACCCGCGTGGTATCCCGCACAAAAGTTTCGTATTCATCTGCCATTCTGCACCTCTTCTAGTTACAATCCAAGTAATTTGTAGCGCTCTGTTACAAGCTTTTGAATCTCCGGCGAGTACATCGAATCAAGTGTGGCACGGATTGGCGTCGTTTCCACTGGCCATTCCGGAGGCCAAGTAGAGTCAAACGCAACCGTTGCGCCGGAGTGCGCAACTCTCTCATCCAGGCTGTAAGCAGGAGTAAGTGCGTTGGCACGGCCCTCGTAGCGGTGGATATGGGTGCCCCTGTCCGGATGACATTTTGTAGCAAAGGCATGGATTACCGCTGACATGTTGAACACATCAACATCGTCGTCAACAATAATGATCTTCGACATCAGAGCGCGGCGCGCGGTAAGAATTTCCACCACCTGCTGGGCAATCTCTGATCCCCCCTTGCGAACGGAAACAACAGCAAGATGGACCCCGCCCTCTGGCGGAATATAAACATCAACCACTGGCACGCCATGCTTCTCCAACCGGCGCTTGATCGCAATCGCACCAGAAATGGAAGTCGTGGTTGCGCTTGAATCCTTGAATCCGGTGGTATCCAACGTGAGGATCGGATCACGGCGGTGGGTTATGGCAGTAACCCGGGCGCAAACTGAATTACCCATCTCACCACTTCGGTAGCCTGGGTATTCCCCGTAAGGCCCTTCTTGTGCAATTCGGTCCGGATAGATCTCGGCCTCAATGACAATTTCAGCTGAAGCAGGGACATATAGACTTGACGTCTCGCACTTTACGAGATCAATCGGATAACCACCTAACCCACCGGCAAGTTCCGCCTCATTTCCAGCGATGCGAAAAGTGGCGGCTGCGGCAATATGGCTCGGTATGTCAGCTCCAATCACAATTGCAATTGGCATCCCCTTACCCAACGGGACATATCCGTCAAGCAGCATCTTGCCCAAGTGACTGGTAGGCCGCGGATATCCGGTAAGTATGTGCTCGTTATGAATCATGAACCGGTACATGCCCCAGTTCACCCAATCCGAATTGGCATCCTTCGAAACGACAAGATCCCATGTTCCCAGATAGCGTCCGCCGTCCCCGTCATGCACCATTGGAACCGGAAGATCAAATAGATTCACCTCATCGCCGGAAATTTTTACTTCTTTACACGGACCGTCGCTTACGATGACCGGAGGAATCATTGTTCCTTCACGATCGGCATAAGTTTGATAGAGATCCCTGAGAGGAATCTCTGCAGGCAGGTTGAGCCCTACCGCAAGTCGGCGCCAAGTGGCAATCGGATTGGTGGCAATGCGCCAGTCCGGTGCGTAGTCCTTGACGTTATTGAAAATAAAAGCAGGGCCATCCCGCTCGCAACTCAACCTCCCGATTCCTGACAATTCCTGATCCCAGTCAACCTGGTCATTGATTGTGACGAGATCACCCGATGATCCTATTGCCGCCAAAAAACTGCGGAAATCATTGCTTACCATTCAATCCTCCATAATGTTCTAATTTCGGGTACTTGGAACCGCTGGTCAATGCATTCCGTAAAAATCCAACTCATGCATGTGAAGTTACCACCGCCAGTGAAGACCATTTTCGATTAACATTGCCCCGACTCAATTCCCTCGGACACCTCAACGTCAAACCAAAAACCGTTGAAGTGACGAGAAGCGCCGTCCGTGGATTGTTACCTTTGTAAGATCAATCCAATCCACGGTCAACATTCTCCACATTTCTGCCCCGAAATAAACCGGGGACTGCTATGACTTAGGCAATCCGCCCGGACCGGATGCCTGAACAAAGGTTGTGCCGTTCCACGTAGTCATGTAGACACCTTGAAGATCTATACCGGTATGGTTATCAGGGCTCATATGGAACACGCCGTAGATATTCGGGAAGCTCGAAAGACTCTCGATATAACTCTTGATCTGGGTAGACGTCGCATTAACCCCATAATGGTCTAACGCGGCAATAAGCATCAACGCTGGAGCATACGCGAGGCCCCATCCATCATTGGGATGTCCACCGGCCTTTGCGACTATTGACTGGAATGTCGATACAACCGATGCCAGGTTACTCGGCAGGCTAGACGGCGGAAGATACAGTGGTCCGGTTGGGAAATAAATCTCCTTCGGCAAAACGGACTGAAGGTGTTGCATCTCTCCCGTAACGGCATTTCCTCCGTGGGTAAAGGTCGGTATGGCACTCATACCCAGCTGGCTCTGCGCATGAAACACGGTTCCGATAGGAGTACCTGTTGTCCAGACGATCAATGCCTGTGGGTTGGCCGCTTTGATCACCGACATCTGCGTAGTTATGCTCACGGCGGCAGGATCAAAGCTCTGGTGGCTTACCAATTGAAAACCGCTATTCGCCGGTAAGGCGAGGAGCGACTGAAGCACCGGCCATCCGACAGCACCACTCACGTCAGTCGAATTTAAAAAGGCGATCTTCATCAAACCTTTCGATCGAAGCATATTCAGAATTGCCTCAAAGTCGAGCTTGAATGAAATTCCAGAGGCAAATATATAGCTATTGGGTGGCGCAGGGTTTACCGGAGTCAAATCGTAAATGACCGGACCAGTCTTGCCTGCAAGCGCGTCTACAGCCTTGGCGGCTGCCGCGATACTCCCGTTGAAAATAAATTGGACATTTTGGGCAATCCACGGCGTAGCTATTGAAACGCTCGTGGCCGGGCTCGATTGGTTATCCTCGATATCCAGTTGGATCTTATGACCCTTTATCCCCCCGGTAGAGTTGACATAATCAGCCAAATCTGTCAAAGCCTTGGCCTGTCTCGAGCCCAGGAACGATCCTGCTCCCGTCTCAGACAAATCCGCATGGAAAATATACGGCGACAAACTCGCTGTGGTAGTCGAACCATTCGCGACTGTAGTGCTAGAAGAACTAGAACTGCTACCACAAGCTGCCATAAACAGCGAAAACGCTGCCAATACAGCAACGACACTAAATCTAGTAACACTGTTCCTAGAACGGTGAAAATTCATCCTTCCCCCTCAGATCTTTGATTTAAAACCGGCCCGCTTAAAGACCAATCTTGAAACTTTTCAAACACAGATCTCATACTTCTAAAATTGTCAAACCCAGCTCAGTAGATACCGGCAATTTCCCGGTCATACCGATACCAGCCAACCCCCCACTAAAACGATCAAGATTTTTGCTGGCGATAATGCGAACTTTTCGATTACAACATATCTGCAGACAAAAACCTTGTTTAACCTTATTGAGACCCACCTCCTCTGATTAAAAAATCTAAATAGACATCCCGTTGCCCACCCGTGGAACAATATGTCTGGCCGGCAGCAACCACAGGCCGAAACCGCCATCCCCCTTGCATATTCGTCTAATCCACAGCTTCGGTGACACGCGCCGACAATAGCACCTCGACCGACTCAATTTAGTACCGTACAGGATGATCTCGCTTACCCTTGAAGACACCGCTATGCCGACCATTCGATCGGCGGGCTAGGCCCATCAGGAATATACCCCAGTTTGATTGAGGCTTCCCTGGTCACTTCCAGCAAATGCGGTAGCATCGCTTTAATTGCGCCCTCATCAAAGCGACTCTCCGGACCGGAAACAGAGATCGCCCCGACAACGCCTAAATGGCCGAACAACGGCGCGGCTATCGCTCTTATCTCTTCCCAGAGATCGCCCGGGTTGGTCTCATACCCACGCTCCCGTATGGTTTCCAATCTTTTTCTCAAGATATCGGCGGCATACTCGCCCCTTGCACGCAGTAACCGCTCTGATGCATTGGCAATCTCCACGTCGCCGGAAAATGCCAAAAGACACCTGCCACTGGCAAAATCCTCCGGCTTTTCGACCGTTCCCATTCTGGTATAGTTACGCACCCGGTGACGACTGTCAACCCGGTCAACGCATACGGCCCACCCGGTCTCATAAACCCAAAGTGTCAATTGCTCGCCGGTAAGTGCCGCCAAATGACGCATGTAGGGAGCCGCAACCTCACGAACATCTATTGAACCAACAGCTAAATTACCCAATTGCCAATTGCGAAGACCAAGACGGTATCGGCGGGTAGAAGAATCTTGAGCAACAAATCCTCTGACAAGTAGGGTCTGCAGAAGCTTGTGCACCGTTGACTTACCCATATTGAGTTTCAGGGCGATTTCGCCCAATGCCATTTCCGAATGCTCGTGGGAGAAGGCCTCCAGTACATCTAAGGCTTTGCTTACAGATCCCAAAATCTCTGTGTTGGGTTCGCTATCTGGATACGCCATATCCACCACAGAAATAAATCTAGCTAGAGCCGCACTGGATGTCAAACTGCACCTGAGCCTTATCTAATTTTTAAGTCGGCTGCGGCAAAGCCCTAACTTGACAGCTCAAAACAGATCTGTACTCATTACCAGGGAGACAAGGCCGAAGACTGGATGCCCCGCGAAATACCGGAACGAAAATCTTAGCTGTCCAGTTTGGATGTCAATTCTTTTCTCTTCTCATCTGTAAGATCCAGCTCTAAGAGAAGACAGTCAAAGGTTTTTCTGACATTTTTCAGAGCAACCTGGAGATCCATTGCAGATACAAGATCCGCTTCGCTGAGGCTTACCTCGGGGTCTTCAGCAAGCACTTGGGCGAAAGGTATTTTCGAATCCCACGCCTTGTGGGCGCATCGCTGAACGATAACGTAAGCCTCATCCCTGCTAAGACCGGAAGCCACCAAGGCCAGCAATATAGGCTGGGAGAACACCAACCCCAGCGTCCTATCGATATTTTCTAACATTTTCTCTGGATAGACCACAAGATGGGATATCAGGCCATCAAATTTTTTTGTCATATATAAAGCCAGTGAAAATGCATCCGGTACAACCACTCTTTCCACAGATGAGTGGGAGATGTCCCTCTCGTGCCAGAGAGCAACATCTTCTAACGCCGAGACCAGATATCCTCTCATGATCCGAGACATGCCTACAAGTCTTTCAGCAAGAATGGGGTTCCGTTTGTGAGGCATTGCTGACGAACCTTTTTGGCCCTGGCTGAAATACTCCTCCGCTTCTTGAACCTCTGTTCTTTGCAGATGACGGATCTCTGTGGCAAAGGTCTCTATTGAACTTGCAAGAGCCGTAAGCGAGTAGAGAACCTGGGCATGGCGGTCCCGTGCTATCACCTGGGTGGCAGGAACGTTTCTTAGTCCCAGGCGATTACAGACGTAGCTCTCCACGAATGGATCGACGTTGGAATATGTTCCAACCGCACCCGAAAGTTTGCCGACGGCAATCACCTCCCTGGCACTGCGCAAACGGGCCAAATCTCGGTTCACCTGAAGAGCCCAGAGGGCAAGCTTGTTCCCAAACGTAGTGGGCTCCGCCGCCATGCCGTGAGTTCTGCCGAGCATAGGGGTTCTGAAATATAAAAATGATCTGTCCACGAGAGTTTCGAGCAATTGCTCCGATGCAATAATCACCACATCCAGGGCCCGTGTCATCATCAAACAGAGGGACGTGTCAACTACGTCAGACGACGTCAAACCATAATGAATCCAAGACCCCCAAGGAAACCCTATTTTCGATTGAACCACGTCCACAAATGCCGCGACGTCGTGATTCGTCACCTGTTCCCGCTCATTTACCTCGCGGACAAAGCTCGCATCGATGCTCGGAGCCTGGATCCTCACAGCTTTGGCATGCTCGGCGGGAACCACACCGAGAGTGGCCCAGGCCTCAGTGGCGAGGATCTCAACCTCAAGCCAGGTGGCGAAGCGCGACTGGTCGGAAAATATATCTGCAATTTCTTTAGGACTATATCTATCGATCACAATAAACCCATTTCAACAAATCTAGCATTTCAGCTGTTTCGCCTTTGAGACTATGCGTCATTTTGTTCACATGCACTGAGTGCAATATCCAGCCTGTACTGCATCTTCTCAAAAGATATGGCTGCTAAAGATCTGTATGCCAACGCTCTGGCAGCCTTTAGGTCTCTACCTTTGGCAGTCACATTCAGCACTCTTCCTCCGCTGACAAGTAGTTCTCCCGAATTCGAGCGCCTTGTCCCTGCATGAAATACTTGAACCCCATCAGGCAACGGAGCTTCGGCACCGGTGATCACAGCACCTGACTTAGGAGCAAGAGGATAACCATCGGCCGCCAATACCACCGTCACCATTGCCTCAGAGATGAACTCCGGCCTGGTCCTTATTTCACCGGAGGCAACCTCAAATAGAATTCGTGCCAGATCATTCTTTATCCTTGGCACCACAACTTGTGTTTCAGGATCTCCAAAACGTATATTGAACTCAACAATTCTTGGACCATTAATGGTAAGCATAAGGCCTGCATAAAGTACGCCTCTATAATCGATTCCCCGATTCCTGAACTCCGCAATGAGCGGTTCAACCGAGTCTCTTAGGATCTGGCTAACCAAATCCTCGCCGACACCCGGCACCGGGCTGAACGCACCCATACCACCGGTATTTGGACCCTTGTCATCGTCGTAGATTCGCTTGAAATCCTGTGCGGGAGACAGAGCCACCCCCTTGCTCCCGTCACAGAGAACAAGAAGGGAAAGTTCATGACCTTCCATAGCCTCTTCAATTACCACTGTGGTACCGGCTAAACCAAATGCCTTTCCGCTTAGCTTTTCGGTAACATCACTGATCGCCTCATCCCTGTCCCGGGTGACAAGTACGCCCTTGCCTGCGGCGAGGCCATCAGTTTTTATCACATAGGGTCCGTCGTAAGAGTTCAAGTACTCAACCGCAGCCCCGGGATCAGTAAAAGTTCTAAACGAGGCGGTTGGGATGTTGGCGCTGGAGAGGATCTCCTTCATCCAGGCCTTTGACCCTTCCAATTGAGCCCCGTCTCTGCCCGGTCCAACCACCAACTTCCGCCGGGCCCGCAAAGTGTCCGCCAACCCGTCAACCAACGGAGCTTCGGGCCCGATCACATACAGATCAGCTTCAATTTCTTCAAAGGGGCCTGGTGAGATATCTGCCATAGTTGCGATCCCGGGATTGCCGGGAAATACAGTGACCTGATGTCCGTGAGAAACAAAGGAGGAAACCAGGGCGTGCTCCCTGCCTCCAGAGCCATAAACAGCTATTTTCACCTAAATCTCCACGAACTGCTCTCGAGAGGGACCGACACCAACCATGGTAACCGGGACCCCGATCTGCTCCGAAAGGAACTCAACGTAGTTCAAAGCCTCTTTGGGCAGGTCAGACCGCCTCGTCACGCCAGACAAATCGCAGTGCCAGCCAGGGAACTCTTTGTATATAGGAACCGATTTGTGAAATACCGACTGATGATAGGGAAGGGAATCGTAGCGCTCACCTTCAGACTCATATGCAACCGCCACCTTAACGACGTCGAAGGCATCCAGGACATCAAGTTTTGTGATAAATACCTCAGACAACGAGTTGATCCGAACAGCCTGTCTCAACAACACCGCATCGAACCAACCGGTTCTACGACGGCGGCCGGTATTGGTCCCGAACTCATGACCTCTTTCAACCAGTTGAGCTGCGATATCGTCAAAAAGCTCAGTTGGAAACGGTCCTGCGCCAACGCGGGTAAGATAGGCCTTCGCGACTCCTATAATCCTCGAGATATTGCGTGGTCCGATTCCCGATCCCGTTATCGCTCCACCAGCGGTGGGATTCGATGACGTGACGAAGGGATAAGTCCCATGGTCCAGATCCAAGAAAGTGGCCTGAGCCCCTTCGAGCAGGATTCTCTTTCCCTCAGCCACGGCGTCGTTGAGAAGAGTCACCGTATCGGTAATCAGTGGTGCTATACGCGGCGCATACTCACCGAGGTAGATATCGGCAATCTGGTCGGCAGAAAGCGGAAGTCTGTTATAGACCTTGGCTAGGATCGCGTTCTTCTCTTTGAGAACCACATCGAGCTTCTGTCGAAAAATCTTTGGATCCAACAAATCCTGGACACGCAGACCGATTCTGGCAGCTTTGTCGGCATAGGTTGGCCCGATACCCCGCTTGGTGGTTCCAAGAGAATTCTTACCCAAATGCCTCTCAGCAACGCGGTCGAGTTCGATGTGATACGGCATTATTAAATGGGCCTGACCCGAGACCCGCAACCTCGAAGTCTCCACGCCACGGGAGGCTAACTGGTCAATCTCGGCTATCAGCACCCCTGGGTCCACTACAACTCCATTTCCTATGACCGGGGTAACGGACTGGTTAAGAACTCCAGATGGAATTAGTTGGAGTGCAAATGATTCGCCTTCCACCACAATGGTATGGCCGGCGTTGTGGCCTCCCTGGTAGCGAACCACAAAATCCATATCCGCTGCAAGCAGGTCAGTTAGCTTTCCTTTTCCCTCATCGCCCCACTGAGTGCCCAATACGATTGTTACGGGCAACGTTTACCTCCATCTTCATTCAGCGCATTTCAGGCGCCAGAATTCTTGTTTTTCAAATTCGAAAGGCACCTTCACTTGGCACAGATTATAAATACTAGCTGTCCCCAAACTCAGGAGAGAACAAGGTGCGGCGCATCGAGCGTTGGAGCGTCAACTTTTATCACTGAATTTTCGGAGTAACGGTTTTCAAGAAGTGCTATAGCGATCGGGTCGCCCAGTTCCCGCTGGACAACACGCTTTAGAGGGCGCGCGCCATAAAGTGGATCGTACCCGGCTCTTGCCAACCACTTAGTTGCATTATCGGTGAGCTCCAAATCAACCAACCGGTCAGCCAGACGCTTGCGTAGCGAGTTGACAACCAACTCGACAATCTTCCCCAGATCGTCTTCCGTAAGTGATCGGAATCTGATGATCTCATCAATCCTGTTGATGAATTCTGGCCTGAACACCGTGGATGGCTCCCCTGCAATGTTCGAAGTCATGATCAGGACGGTGTTGGTGAAGTTGACCGTCCGGCCCTGCGCGTCCGTCAGACGGCCGTCATCAAGAACCTGAAGCAGCACATTGAACACATCCTGGTGAGCTTTTTCAACCTCATCGAGGAGCACAACCGAATATGGCCTTCTTCTTACCGCCTCCGTGAGCTGCCCGCCTTGGTCGAAACCAACGTATCCGGGAGGAGCGCCGACAAGGCGGGACACGGTGTGCCGCTCCTGGTATTCACTCATGTCGATCCTTATCATGGCCCTTTCGTCATCAAAAAGGAACTCCGCCAATGTCCTGGCCATCTCCGTTTTTCCCACACCAGTCGGACCCATGAACAGGAACGATCCGATAGGGCGGTGCGGGTCGGAAAGTCCCGCGCGTGAACGCCTTATCGCATTGGCAACCGCGGCGGCGGCCTCGTCCTGCCCAACTACGCGGTTATGAAGGTACTCCTCCATTTGGATGAGGCGTGTCACCTCGGATTGGAGGAGCTTTGATATCGGGATGTTGGTGGCCTTTGATACAACTTCGGCAATATCCTCCTCGTCGACCTCTTCTTTCAGCATCCTGCCGTGGGCCTGTGTGTCGATTAGCTTGGCGGTCACCAACTCAACCTCTTTGGTCAAACGTGGAATTTCTCCGTAACGCAGCTCTGCAGCCTTGTCCAGATGGCCTTCACGCTCATATCTCTCCGCCTTATCCTTGATACTTTCCAGCTTCTCTTTACTAGCTCTGATTGCATCGATTGCCTCTTTCTCTGAGAGCCACCGGGCCTTTAGAACGTTGAACTCCTCATTGAGATTGGCAATATCACCCTCCAGGCGTGCCAGCCGGTCTTGCGAAGCTTTGTCGGTTTCCTTTGCGAGAGAGATCTTTTCGATCTCAAGCTGCCGGATTCTCCTACTGACCACGTCTATTTCGGTAGGCATCGAATCAATTTCAATTCGCAACCTTGATGCCGCCTCATCTATGAGATCGATGGCCTTGTCCGGCAGGAATCTGTCCGTGATATAGCGATCAGAAAAGACCGCAGCAGCAATGAGGGCTGCATCTTGAATACGAACTCCATGATGTACTTCGTATTTCTCCTTCAGCCCGCGAAGTATCGCCACAGTGGCATCGACGCTGGGCGGATCGATTAACACCTTTTGGAATCTTCGTTCCAGAGCTGGATCTTTCTCAATATATTTGCGGTATTCATCCAGGGTGGTAGCACCTATCATCCGAAGCTCGCCTCTGGCGAGCATCGGCTTTAGCATGTTGGATGCGTCCATCGACCCCTCTGTGGCCCCGGCGCCCACGACAGTGTGCATCTCATCGATGAACGTGATCACATCACCTTGAGAGTCCGATATCTCCTTGAGTACAGCCTTCAGCCGTTCTTCGAATTCACCCCTGAATTTAGCTCCTGCCACCATGGCGGCAAGGTCGAGGGCGATTAATTTCTTGTGCCTCAAGGACTCGGGGACATCGCCATCAACAATTCTTTTTGCCAGACCCTCCACAATTGCGGTCTTGCCCACGCCTGGCTCGCCAATGATTACCGGATTGTTCTTGGTGCGCCGCGACAGAACCTGGATGATTCGCCTTATTTCATCATCGCGCCCGATTACCGGATCGATCTTACCTTTGCGTGCCTGATCGGTAAGATCTCTTCCGTATTTTTCTAGTGCCTGATAGGCTGCCTCGGGATTCTGGGAGGTGACGTTGTGGGAACCTCTAACATCTCGCAAGGCAAGCATAAGATCTTCTCTGGAGACGCCTATCAAGTCGGAAAGATTGACCAGCAGATGCTCCACCGAAATGTAATCGTCGCCCATCTCCTGTCGGAGCGAATCGGCGCCATTGAGGACATCGATAAACGATCTCGAGTACTGGGGCTCCGTTCCATATGCCTTCGACATCTTCGAGGTGGCATCGCTCAGAGTATTGCGCAGCGACATCGGGGAGACCCCAACCCGATCAAGGATTGGGAGCGTCAGTCCTTCCGACTGGGACATCAAAGCCAGAAGAAGGTGAGCAGGCGTTATCTCAGACGATGAAGTTGCCTTAGCGCTGGAGGCTGCCTGGGCGATTGCCTCCTGTGTTTTAATAGTCCAACGATTCGGATCGGTGCCAGTCATCGGTTACCTCCAACTTACGCTGCTATACCAGTCAGACAAGTCCCTGATAATCGCGGAAAATCCTCAGTCCCTGCGAGAAAGGCACGATTTCCCGCTTGTAAAGGCGGTCGGATTCCTCTCTCTGCCGCTTGAGTTCAGCCTTGGTGACCTCAAGCTCTTGTTTAAGAGATGCAATCTCGTTTTCAAGTTCCATGAACTTCTTTACGCCTTCGAGGTTGAGGCCCGCATTGGTTAGCTCCTGAATTCTGCGCAGTCTTTGCACGTCCTCTTCGCTGTAGCGTCTAGAACCACCATCTGTCCTGAGCGGGTAGACCAGCCCTTTTCTCTCATAAATACGTAACGTTTGGGGATGCATTCCAGCCAATTCGGCAGCAACGGAAATTACGTACACCGCTTTCAACGTCGCCTTGCCGGGCCGCAGATACCCCTCATTTTCTAGCATTAGCCTCAACCTCCAAATTTCTCCTGGGAGACTCCGTAGTAGCTTGGGCAAACTCCTCGACTGCCTTTTTCTGTTCAGGGGATAGATGTTGCGGTACATCGATTTCAACCGTCACCAATAAATCTCCCATCTCGGCTGTCTTGCCGCTCTTTGGAAGTCCTTTGGACCTCGCCCTCAGCGTCAATCCAGACTTGGCTCCAGCTGGAACCTTTAGGGAAACCTGGCCGTCAAGCGTAGGAACAGTAAGTGTGGTCCCAAAAACAGCCTCGGCGAAGGTAACCGGAACGGTGAGCAAAAGATCAGCCCCACGCCGTGAGAAAATCTGGTGCGGGGAAACATGGATAACTACGTAAAGATCACCCGCTGGTCCACCGTTTGTACCAGAGCTGCCCTTCCCCTTCAAACGTATCTTCGAACCATTGTCCACGCCATGGGGGATCCTGACCTTTATCTGACGATTCTTTGGCTCAACACCGCTTCCTCGGCATACTGGACAGGCGTGTTCAATTCGTACGCCTCTGCCACCACATGCTGGACATGGGAGAGAAAATGAAAAGAAACCTTGGTTATCGGCGACCGATCCAGTACCTTGGCATCTAGCACAAACGACAGGTGAGGATCCAGGAGCGCTACCGGTTCCATGACAAGTCTCACACTTGACGTCGGAGACCACATTTAGCGTTGTCGTAATGCCGTGAACCGCATCCTCAAAACCTATATATACCTCAACTTCCTGATCAGATCCTCGAACTGGTCCATGCGCGCCCGAAGAACGCCGGCTTCCTCTGTTGAACAGGCCGCCAATTAGATCGCTCAGGTCCTCCACATGGGTCCCGCCTCCGAATCCACCTGCCCCGGCTCTGCCAGCGCCATAGCCACCCGGGCCGGCCATTGACCGGATTTCATCGTATTCTTTGCGTTTGGCGGTATCCCCAAGTACCTCATAGGCGGCAGAAATATCCTTGAACTGGTCCTCTTTACCTGGATTGGAATCGGGGTGATACTGCTTCGCTAACTTTCGGTATGCGCGGGTAATCTCCTTGTCGGAGGCAGTCTTGGAGACGCCAAGAGCTTTGTAATAATCCTTTTCAAACCACTCACGCTGCGGAGCCATTGCTAAGCCCTATCCTTGTCCAACTACCTTAACCATGGCCGGGCGAATTACCCTCTGCTTCCACTTGTAACCCGACCGCAGGACCTCTGAAACTTGTGCTGTTCCTTCGCCCGGTTCATGCATGACTGCGTCATGGCAGGTGGGATCGAAATCAACGTCTGCGGTGCTGATTGATTCCAAACCTTCTTTCGTCAAAATATCCAAAAGTCCGCTGGAAATCTGTAAAAGCGCAGAGGCCAGTTCAGGGTTGTCCTTGGAGTGGGCCAAAGCCAGCTCGATATTATCAAGAGCAGGCAAAAGTTTGGTTACCAAGCTCTCGACCTTTTGGTCCCCGGCATCCTGGAACTGCTTGGTAATCCGCTTACGGTAATTGTCAAAGTCAGCCGCCGTTTGCTGGAGCGCTTTGAGATAGTCATCGCGCTCGGCCGACAGCTTCTCCACCAAGTCCTCCGCAGCAGATTCGTCCTCGATAACCGATCCGTCGGACATGAGTTCCGCCTCTATTACTTCACCTTCCCCCTCCAACGAGGACAGGTCATCGGGAATCTCAATATTTCCATCCGGGAACTCTGAATTTTCATTCTCAAATTCACTCATGTTCTCTTTACTCCGTTGGGTCCAGTGGAGCCTCGGCGAGCCTCCACTGGACAGCCAATATCGTTAGTTCTTCTCCTCGTCGACAATCTCTGCATCAACTATCTCATCATCTGAACTACTAGAGCCCGATTCTCCACTGGATGCTTCAGCAGCGCTGGCATTCTTCGAGGCTTCCTCATAGAGCCGCTGAGTAAATGTCTGGCTAACAGTCATAAGCCCCTCAGTTGCAGTCTTGATGGACTCGATGTCACTACCTTCAAGCGCTTTCTTCAAGTTGGCAACGGCGCTTTCAACCGACTCCTTCTCGGGTCCAGAAATCTTTTCTCCCTGATCTTTGAGCAACTTCTCAGTCTGGTAAACCAGAGTGTCCGCGTTGTTACGAGTCTCAGCCTCTTCCTTGCGCTTCCGGTCGTCCTCAGCGTGTGCGTCGGCGTCTTTGACCATCCGCTCGATGTCTTCTTTGGACAACGAGGACTGCCCGGTGATAGTTATCGACTGCTCCTGGTTGGTGGCACGGTCTTTAGCCGACACATGGACAATTCCGTTGGCATCGATGTCAAAAGTGACCTCAATCTGAGGAATTCCACGGGGAGCTGGAGGTAGTCCGACCAACTGAAATTTTCCTAGAGTTTTGTTGTACATTGCCATTTCCCGCTCACCCTGGAGAACGTGGATTTCAACAGAGGGCTGGTTGTCATCGGCAGTGGTGAACACTTCAGAACGGCGGGTTGGGATGGTGGTGTTCTTCTCGATTAGCTTGGTCATCACACCACCCTTTGTCTCGATGCCAAGACTCAGAGGAGTGACGTCGAGCAACAGAACGTCTTTCACTTCTCCCTTTAGGACACCTGCCTGCACCGCGGCACCAACAGCGACAACCTCATCCGGGTTGACACCCTTGTGCGGCTCATTTCCAGTCATTGACTGGACCAGTTCCTGAATAGCGGGCATCCGCGTGGAACCACCGACCAAGATCACATGATGGATTTCGTCCTTGCTAAGTCCCGCATCCTTGATTGCCTGCTCAAACGGCCCTTTGCATGCTTGAGTGAGATCATTAGTAAGCTCCTGGAACTTCGACCTGGTCAGTTTGAAGTCCAAGTGCTTTGGACCATCAGAAGTTGCGGTGATAAATGGAAGGTTTATTGTGGTTTCCTGTACCGACGACAACTCGATCTTGGCTTTCTCGGCCGCTTCCTTGAGCCGCTGCAAAGCCATTTTGTCGCTTGAAAGGTCAACCCCTTCGGTGTCCTTGAAAGACTTCACGAGCCAATCCATAACTCTTTGGTCCCAATCATCTCCGCCTAAGTGGGTGTTTCCGGAAGTGGACTTGACTTCGAACACTCCATCGCCAATCTCCAGGATGGAGACATCAAATGTTCCTCCGCCAAGGTCGAACACCAGAACTGTTTGCTCCTGGCCCTCTTTATCGAGTCCATATGCCAGAGCCGCCGCTGTTGGCTCATTGATGATTCTCAAAACTTCGAGGCCGGCGATCTGACCTGCTTCTTTGGTAGCCGTCCTCTGGGCGTCATCAAAATATGCGGGAACAGTTATGACAGCCTGATTCACGGTGTCACCCAGATAGCTCTCGGCATCTCTTTTCAACTTGGCGAGGATCCTGGCAGAAATCTCTTGTGGCGTGTAGTCCTTACCATCGATGTCAAGCGTCCAATTGGTACCCATTTGGCGCTTTACGGAACGGATCGTACGGTCAGGGTTGGTAATCGCTTGACGCTTTGCAACTTCACCAACCAAAACTTCGCCATTTTTCGCGAATCCGACCACTGAGGGGGTTGTCCGTCCACCTTCTGCGTTAGGAATTACAACCGGCTCGCCTGCTTCAAGCACGCTGACAACCGAGTTTGTAGTTCCTAAGTCTATGCCTACGGCCTTTGGCACTTTGAGGCCTCCTTATACGCGTATCAAATATATAGCTTCTAGTATATCTAAGTTGAGTGTATCCCTATCAACTTTTCTACATTCCTCTACTTAAACGACTCAAATTAGCCTCTGTCCACACTTTCGGACTATTTTGTGAACATGGCAAATTTGATTCTCCTCCGTCATGGTCAAAGCACCTGGAACTTCGAAGAGCGCTTCACCGGTTGGGTTGACGTCGACCTAACTGATAAAGGCGTGGAAGAAGCCTATGAAGCAGGCCGGCGACTGCTGGCCGAACACATACCGATCGATGTGGTGCACACGTCGGTACTATTGAGAGCTATCCGAACTGTTGATGCTACGCTTCACGCTTATGGCAGATCATGGGTACCGGTGTACAAACACTGGCGGCTAAATGAAAGGCACTATGGGGCGCTGCAGGGTCATACCCGGGCTGAAATGGCGGAGATACACGGTGCCCAGCAGGTCAGAACGTGGCGGCGGAGCTACGATGTCCGTCCCCCGCTGCTTGATTCCGAAGATGAAAGGCATCCAAAGTTCGATCCCCGTTACAACCAACTCGCCCCAGATCTTCTCCCCAGGGGCGAGTGCCTAAAAGATGTCCTGGAACGTATGCTTCCGTACTTTTTTGATGCGATAGTTCCCGATTTGATGGCAGAGAAAAATGTGTTGGTGTCAGCTCACGGAAACTCTCTCAGGGCTATGATCAAACACCTTGAAAACATCGGCGACGAAGAGATTCTCGACCTCGAACTTCCAAATGGGGTTCCGATAATTTACGAATTCGATCAAAACTTCAAGGCCATCCGGACGCAGCAGCTCGATTAGGCCTGCTTGGCCCGGTGGGCGATCACCAGTGGAGCAACAATGGACGTGACTATAACGGCCAAAACCGCCTGAAGTTCAATCCCGGACGATACCCGGGGGGCGATTAATACTAGACCAATTCCTGCCACTTCAGCCCTGGGAACCATAGAAAACCAGTAGAGCACCCGGTCTTTGACTTGATTTCGAATCACGATTGCTGCCGCCCCTTTAGCAAGAATCAGTGCGAATGACAAGACAACCACGCCCAGAACATCGGGAACTGTGATTCCCTCACGGACCTTTACTAAAAGACCAATTGAAACCAGAAAAAAGGGCGCCACAAATCCGCTGAATTTAATGAGAAAGCGCCGGTCGGCACCGGTAAGAACGGGTCCGGAGAACGCGCCCGCCACAAAGCCGGCTATAGCTAAAGTCAAACCGAATTGATGCCAGAGCAGTATCACAAAAGCTGCCAGAATGGCGACCAGAAGGTACCGGCGAGCGGCTGCCAGCTCAAATGATTTGCCAGAAAGCCTGCGCTGCAACACGTAGCTGACGGCGACGACCAGCAAGCTCGCAATAAGTGAAACCATACCGTCCAGTGATTTTGATAGAACTGACGATAACACCGCCAAAGCGCTGAGCCCGAGCAAGTCATCAAACAGCCCGGCCATTACGGCTACCTTCGCCTCAAGATGAGACAGTGGCCCGAGAGCAAGAAAGCTGTATACAGACACCGAAACTGATGTGGAAACTGTCGCGAGACCTACGAGTAGGGAACTCTCAATCGAATGGCCCAAAGCCAGCATCGCCAATAAAACCAAAACCAGCGAGGTCGAAACACCGGCTACCGCAGAACGTGCCGGTGAAGTCGACGTCAGCTCAGGAGCTGCCAGATCGAAATCCATACCTACCTGATAAAAGATAACGAACAGACCAAAGTTCGATAAAAAGGCGACTCCGAAGCCATTGGTGTTGATAGAAAAGACACCGGCGCCCAGAATAATTCCAAATATTATTTGCACCACTATTGCCGGAATCACGTGAACGTAACGAGAAACAGCAAATGCCAGAGCTGTTGTGAAAATAAATTCAATTACCGGATAGTCAGAGGCTAAGTGCGTGAAACTCTCCTGGCTACATTGGTATTTATACCCTCTTGCAGATTAGTGCCCTCCGCGGTATGTCACAGAGCATGCCCGGCGAATACCCGATCCAACCCCAGCGGACTACTGGAAACATCTGATTTCTGATGCCGGCGGAGGACGTATTTAAAAAATTCACTGCAGCAGGATAAATCTGGAGTGTTGTTGCTCACAATTGGTGTTATCTTTTGTAAATGGTTAAAAATGACGCAAAAGATTCAAAAGCTGACGCACTCAGGTCTAGCTGGCTTTTTAGCGACTGTAATCGCAAGGAGCTCGCCCTTTTGGAATCCGCATGTGACGAGGTGACGATACACCCTGGTTCAGTTCTGTGCGAAGAGGGCAAGGTGGGCAAAGAGTTCTGTCTAATCGTCTCGGGACGTGCCAAAGTCACCAAGAACAATCACGAGGTTGCCGTTCTTGGACCTGGCGATGGTTTCGGGGAGCTTTCACTTCTCGATCACCTGCCCAGGTCTGCAACCGTGACCGCAGAGTCAGAAATGGACCTTTTGGTATTGCCGGCCAGGGAGTTTACGTCAGTTCTCGAAGAGATCCCTTCAATGGCGGTACGTCTTCTAGAAGCCATGTCCAAAAGACTGAGGGATGCCGACAACAAAGCATTCGCCTAAGCCCAGTCAGTGCTGAAGGAACCGAGCTACGAAAAACAGATCAGACCAACAATAAAGGCCCGGCTCAAATCAGCCGGGCCTTTATTGCGCTAATCGAACACCAGGCGCTATTCGCTCAAAGATCTTTCTAAAATTTGCGCCACATCCAGGACCTTCATATCATCAGATGCGGTTCCCTCGGCCTGGCGCGTCTTTACGCCATCGTCAAGCATGATCAAGCAATAAGGACAGGCAGTCGAAACCATATCCGCTCCTGTCAGCAGAGCTTGATCGGTCCGCTCCATATTGACCCGCTTGCCGATATTCTCCTCGAGCCACATTCGAGAACCTCCGGCACCGCAGCAGAACCCCTTCGAGCGGTGCTTGTGCATTTCAACGGTCTTCACTCCCGGCACCGAGTTCAATACTGATCTTGGCTCTTCGTAAACGGAATTGTGCCTGCCCAGATAGCAGGGGTCATGATAGGTAACTGTGGCATTAACCGGGGAAGCCGGAGAGAGCTTCTTTTCCGATATCAGCTTTTCCAGGACCTGCGAGTGGTGTATCACCTCGTAGTTGCCTCCCAACGAGGGATACTCGTTAGCAATTGAGTTGACGCAGTGCGGACAAGATGCGATGATCTTTTTGACCTTGGCGGAATTCAGGGTTTCTATATTACCCATAGCCTGCATCTGGTAAAGGTACTCATTCCCAAGCCTTCTGGCCGGATCTCCCGTACATGACTCGCGCGGACCCAGGATCCCGAATTTGACTCCACCTGAGTGCAGCAACCTGGCTATGCTCTGTGTAGTCTTAGATGCTCTTTCGTCAAGCGCACCAGCACATCCGACCCAAAACAGGTATTCGATATCTTCCGGAATCTCTGACGTTATGACTGGGACTTCGAAGTCAAGACTCTTAGTCCAGTCAAGCCTCTTGGATTGGCCAAGTCCCCACGGGTCGCCCTGGTTCTCAACATTTCTCAGCATCAGATTGGCCTCGGTCGGAAACTCCGAGTCCATGAGGACTTTATAACGCCGCATATCTACAATCACGTCGATGTGTTCGATATCGACTGGACAGGCTTCGACACAAGCACCGCAGGTGGTGCAGGACCACAGGACATCACCGTCAATTACCGTCGGAACTAACGGAACTTCAGTGGTCTTGGTCGCGCCGGGACCAATAAGAGAGGGCGCAGACTTGAAAAGGTGATCACGCAGAGACATGACCAACAGCTTCGGTGACAATGGCTTCCCGGTATTCCAAGCCGGGCACTGCTCTTGGCAGCGTCCACACTCGGTACAGGTAGCCAGATCAAGGTTCTGTTTCCAGGTCAGATGTTCTATCTGACCGACTCCAAACACATCGTCCTCGCTCAATTGCTCTGGATCCATGTTCGGGGTAGTCCAAAGTGCACCCAGAGCTTTGGGACGGCGCGAGAAGATGATATTCAGAGGTGCGGTGAAAATATGAAGGTGCTTGGAATAGGTTACAAAGACCAAGAACCCCATTATCACTGCAATATTGAGCTCAAGGAATGCGACCTCAATCACCTTGTTGGACGTTGTGCCAAGACCCCTGATCCACGAGGCAACTGCATGGGAGGCAAAGGCTGCATTGCCGTAAGGAAAGTGCCCAAGGTTGGCCTGAGCGGCACGATACATCAAGAGAGTGACAACCACCAGGGTGATGCCAAGCAGCACGATCCAAGCGGCGCCGGTGTGAGAACCATAGAATCTCGAATTACGCTGACGGCGGGATGGAGCGTTTCTAATTCTCAGGATGGTAAAAACACCTAGAGAAAGAAGAATCAAAACAGAAAAGAAATCCTCCAGAAATCCCAGCCATGAGTCATGACCGATGAGAGGTATCGCAAATGTTGGGCTGAAAAGCGCACCGAAAGCCTCAATTATCGTGGCGAGAAGGATTATGAAACCCCAGAAAGTGAGTGCGTGAGCAATGCCTGGAACAGTCTTTTTCAAGAGCTTCCGTTGTCCGATGACCTCAGAAAGCTCGGCCCACACGCGGCCTCCAACATTATCGGTCCGTCCTGGAGCCGGCTTGCCAGACGAAATTAGACCATATAAGAAGAGCAGTCTTCTGCCTGCGAACACTGCAGCCACCACAAAAATGACTACACCTATTAGCAATCTCAACGAAATCCTCCCTAGCAAACCAAACGTCGTAATCATTGGCACCCAGGCATATTTGGCCAACCCGGTCCATAATAAAAATCCAGTTAGCTTACCTTAGCGAAATTTCACCCAAGTGTCACAATTGACTAATTGCCTGGTGGCCGCTTATCCGACTCACCCCGAAGCCGCTGTTAGATTATTTGCGAAAATTCTCGAAATATCTTGACGGCGTAGGACCCCTTTGACCCTGATATTTGGATCCAACCAGACTAGACCCATATGCCACATCGGCTTCTGAAGTCATCTTCAAAAATGAGATCTGACCAATTTTCATGTTTGGATAAACAGTAATTGGCAGATTGGCCACATTCGAAAGCTCAAGGGTAATTGTGCCCATGAACCCGGGGTCCACAAACCCCGCTGTGGAATGGATTAATAGTCCAAGTCGACCCAGCGATGACTTGCCCTCCAGACGTCCGACAAGATCGTCGGGAATTCCAATTTGCTCAAGTGTGGAACCCAGCACAAATTCACCTGGATGGAGGATGAAGACTTCACCTTCTTCAATCTCAATCAGCTCTGTTAGTTCAGATTGATCTTCTTTGACATCGATCACCCGTGCCGTATGGTTTCTGAATACCCGGAAGAATTTATCTACATGAAGATCGACAGAGGAAGGCTGAATACACCTCTCATCCAATGGATCAATGATTATTCGGCCCTTGGCAAGTTCTTCTTTTATAGTTCGATCCGACAAGATCATGGGTACATACGATAGTGTATATAAATGTGAAAAGCACGGTTGCGGGCGTAGTTCAGAGGCAGAACATCAGCTTCCCAAGCTGAGAACGCGAGTTCGATTCTCGTCGCCCGCTCGATCGGATATACCTCCCCGTTCCTAAGGTTCTTTTAGCTAACGCTGAATCCTGCCCCTAAAGAGACCCCCGCGGATGACGAACTCCGTAAATACCCGAAGAACCCTCAAAGCGAAACCGCCTGTTCTTCCACCCGGCGGCGGATAATTGAATCAACTCTCGTGGTCACATCAACTGAGCGGCCCAGTAGTTCTTCCATGTCGAGTTGAAACCCAGCTAAATCTATCAAGCTACATTCCGGCTCCACATCGACAATCAAATCAATGTCACTCTCAGAGTTCGCAGTTCCGCGGGCAACCGAGCCATAGACTCGGATATTCGATACGCCTCTTGCTGCGGCTAGCCGTAAAATTTGACTACGCATGGCACGAATATCATCGATTGTCGGAGCACTTCTAACATCGGGCATAAAAGGCATTCTGGTTAAGCAATTTACCCAAATATATTGCTGAGGGCATCTTCTGAGGGAACCAATCAAAAGATTCTCGTGCCAAGTTTGATTGGGATCTGGCCCGAAGCTCACTACTGATTTATACTTGTTTTAGAGACCAACGCGTTACATGCGTTAAAGAATGCACGGAAACTCGTTAATCAAGTTACCTTATTT